>VEQL01000024.1 GCA_018883245.1 Chthoniobacterales bacterium | reverse complement strand
AAGGCGCGAGCAGGGAGCGATGCCTCTGCGCATCGTGACTGGCGAAGCAACGCCGCCAGACGCCCCGCCATGGCCCTGCCCGAGAGGGTTGCGGCGCTTTTCTTCCGTGGCTGCGTCGCGGCGCTCGAGACTGTATCGCAGAGGATACAGCCACATCGCTTGCTCCTTGCCACAAACGAAAATTATCCGCAACGCCACCGCGCCAGGTTTTGGGATAGGTTCTATGCAAAAAGCGCAAAATCAGCTCATCCGAGCCGCGGGATCCGGCCTTTTTCCTCCGGACCGGCAGATTGGCTTTGACTTCGTCCCGCCGACCCACCTATTCTGACCGGCCAATTTTGCCATGAAAACCTTTTCCGCCAAAGCCGAGGAAGTGAAGCGCAACTGGTGGGTCGTGGACGCCGAGAACCAGATCCTCGGGCGCCTCGCGACCAAAGTTGCCGACGTTCTGCGCGGCAAGAACAAGCCGGTCTTCACCCCGCACTGCGACACGGGCGACTTCGTCGTGGTGATCAATGCGTCCAAAGTCCGCGTGACCGGCAAAAAGCCGACCGCCAAGACCTACATGAGCTTCTCCGGCTACGTCGGCGGGCACAAAAGCGAAACCTTCGAGCAGCGCCGTGCGCGCCGGCCCGAATTGCTCGTCGAGCGCGCCGTGCGCGGCATGATCCCGCACAACCGGCTCGGGCGCGCCCAGTTCACCAAACTCAAAGTCTATGCCGGCGCGGAGCATCCGCACGCCGCGCAGCAGCCCAAAGAACTCAAAGTTTCCTGACCATGTCCGAAGTCCACACCGCCACCGGCCGCCGCCGCACTTCCGTAGCGCGCGTCCGCCTCAAGCCCGGCTCGGGCAAAATCGAAGTCAACAGCCGCGAGTTCAACGACTACTTCCCCACGACCACCCTGCAGACCGCGGTCCTGCGCCCGCTGGAACTCAGCGGACGCTCCCAGTCGGTGGATATTTTTCTCAAGACCTCGGGCGGCGGAGTGAGCGGACAAGCCGGGGCGGCCAGCCTCGCCATCGCACGCGCACTGCTCAAGCTCGATGCCAATCTTCGTCCGGAGCTGAAGAAAAACGGTCTTCTCACCCGCGATCCGCGGATGAAAGAGCGCAAGAAGCCCGGACGTCCCGGGGCGCGCAAGCGCTTCCAGTTCTCCAAGCGCTAAGCCATGCGCTTGAGGCGCCGCACATTGCTTGCGTTGGCAGTTGCCGCGACGGCGCTTTCCGCGCAAGCGGGGGAACCGGTGTTCCGCGCCGGGGATTTCACGTTCACCGTGCCTGCGGCATGGAAATCCGTCGAACCGTCTTCGCCCATGCGCAAGGCGGAGTTGCGTGTGCCCGGCCCCGAAGGAACGGGCGAAGCGGGCGAGGCCGTCATCACGGTGTTCCACTTCGGACCCGGCCAAGGCGGCGGCGTGCAGCAGAATATCGATCGCTGGTTCGGACAGTTCGACGGGGACAACGACTCGAAAGGCGCGGCAACCGCCAAGGAAACCATCGGCAAAGTGCCGGTGACATTCGCCCGCGCGCGCGGCACCTTCCAGAGCGGCATGCCCGGCGGACCGACCACTCCGCTGGAGGGTCAGGCTTTGGTGGGGGCGATCCTCGAAAGCCCGGCCGGCGACGTCTATGTCAAGATGACCGGACCCGCGCCGACGGTGGAAAAAGCCGAGCCTGCTTTCGTGCAGATGATCCGCGCCGCGTGCGGCCAATAGCGGCTTGGTGCCACGACACCGGGCGCTGCATAGTTTGCAGATGATCGAACGCTTGGTTCGAAAATTCCGAGCCGCTAATTTCGAGCAACCGGATCAAGTGATTCAACTTGGTGTTGCACCCAACCGTATCGATATTTTGACCGGACTGACCGCATTGAATTTCGACGATGTATGCGGCAGGCGCGGCGAGGTTGTTTTGGAGGGGATCCAACTTGCCGTTCATGACCGGCAATCATTCCGCCGAAACAAAGAAGCTCCCGGCCGAGCCAAGGATCTGGCGGACATCGAAGGTCTCGTTTGAGAACATCGAGTCCACGCTGGAAAATCGCGGGCGCCGGATCGGAAAAATCAGCTCAGCCAATCTTCCAGTTTCAACCCGGCAACGCGGGAAAATTCGCGCGTGTTGCGTGTGACCAGCTTGACTTCCAAAGCCAGCGCCTGCCCGGCCAGGAGCAAATCGTAGGGGCCGATAACTGTGCCGGACTCTTGCAACTTTGCCCTGACCTTGGCCGCCCGCCGGGCCGATTCACGGTCGAGAGTCAGAATGTGCAGCGGGGCCAAAAAGCGCTCAACTTTCCGTCCTTCGGCACGGGGGTCACGGCAACGCTCCACACCGGCAAACAGCTCGTAGATCGAAACCGTCGAAACACCCACATCATCGGGAGAAAGCATTCGCAAGCGCTCCTGCACGGCTTTCATCCCACGCAGCACCGCCACGCAAACATCGGTGTCGAGCAAATGGGTCACCGCTCAAGGTCGGGAAGTGGCGGCACCTCGCCCTGACCGGGCCGCTTGAACGAGTTGTCTTTGATCAACACTTTCTCGAAGTAGCCTTCCGGCCAGCTTTCATCGCCCATCGGCTCCAAAAGCAAACCACGGCCGAAGCGGCGAATTTTGGCGCGCTTTCCGGGCAACCGCAACTGCTTGGGCAAGCGCACGGCTTGGGAGCGTCCGTTCATGAAAAGTGTCGTCGTCATATATGGTATATACCTTTCCCGAGTGCAGCGGTCAATCGGATGGACGGGTGAAAGTTTTTTCGCGTGCCGCGGCGAGACCGCGGGATCCGCAACCTTTACTTCATCACCGCGAGCAGCGTGTCGGCAATGGTGCTGGGTGTCTCGGCCACGACAATGCCGGCGGCGCGCAGGGCGTCTTTCTTCGCGGATGCCGTGCCTTTGCCTCCGGAGATGATGGCGCCGGCATGACCCATGCGGCGTCCGGGAGGGGCGGTGGCACCGGCGATGAATCCGGCAACGGGCTTGTCGCAATTTTCCTTGAGCCACGCGGCGGCTTCTTCCTCCGCGCTTCCGCCGATTTCGCCGATGAGGATGATGCCGTGGGTCTCCGGATCGGCGGCGAAAAGTTTGACCGCATCGAGCGTGGTCGTGCCGATGATCGGATCACCGCCAATGCCGATGCAGGTCGATTGGCCGACCCCGCGGCTGGTCAACTGCCAGACGGCTTCGTAGGTGAGGGTGCCGGAACGCGAAACGACGCCGATGTGCCCGGGCTTGTGGATGTAGCCGGGCATGATGCCGATCTTGCACTGGCCCGGGGTGATGATGCCCGGGCAGTTGGGGCCGATGAGGCGCGACTTGAAGGTCTTGAGCACTTCCTTCACGCGCATCATGTCCATGACCGGGATTCCCTCGGTGATGCAGACGATCAATTCGACGCCCGCATCGGCGGCTTCGAGGATGGCATCGGCGGCGAACTCGGGCGGGACAAAAATCATGGTCGCATTGCAACCGGTCTGCTTGCGCGCTTCGTGCACCGTGTCGAAGATGGGCACTTTGTCATCGAACATCTCGCCTCCGCGCGCGGGAGTGACCCCGGCCACGACGTTGGTGCCGTATTCCATGCAGTTGCGGGTGTGGAAAGCGCCGGACTTTCCGGTGATGCCCTGGACAACCAGGCGGGTGTTTTTGTCAACGAGAACGGACATGAGATTATTTCCCCCGTGCGAGAGCGACCACTTGCTTCGCCGCGTCGTCGAGATCGGCGGCGGAGATGACGGCGAGTCCGGAAGAGGCCAGCAGTTTGCGGCCCTGCTCCACGTTCGTGCCCTCGAGGCGGACGACAAGCGGGATCTCGAGCTTCAGTGCTTTGGCGGCGTTCATCACGCCCTGCGCAATGATATCGCACTTCATGATGCCGCCGAAAATGTTCACGAGGATGGCTTTGACCTTGGGGTCGGAGAGCAGGATTTTGAACGCCTCGGTGACCTGCTCTTCGCTGGCCCCGCCGCCCACGTCGAGGAAGTTGGCCGGCGCGCCGCCGTGGTGCTTGATGATGTCCATCGTGGCCATGGCGAGACCCGCACCGTTGACCATGCAGCCGATGTTGCCGTCGAGCCCGATATAGCTGAGGTGATGTTTGGCGGCGGCCACCTCCCGCGGATCCTCCTCGGCCTCGTCGCGCAGGGCGACGATCTCCGGATGACGGAAAAGGGCGTTGTCGTCGAAGGAAAATTTGGCGTCGAGCGCGAGCACATCGCCGCCCTTGGTGAGCACGAGGGGGTTGATCTCGACCATCGAGCAATCGCAGGCGATGAAGCAGCGGTAAAGCGCGGCGAACAACTTGCAGGCGGGGCGCATTTTCGACGGGGCGAAGCCGAGTTCCCGGGCGAGCTTGCGCGTCTGGTAGGGCTGGAGGCCCCACGCCGGATCGACCGGCTCGCGGATGATCTTTTCCGGACTCTTGGCCGCGACTTCCTCGATATCCATCCCTCCCTCGCGGCTGGCCACGATGACCGGAGCGCCCGTCGCGCGATCCATGAGGATGGCGAAATAAAATTCCTTCTCGATCTCGACCGACTCGGCGACAAGCACCTGGTTCACCACGCGCCCCTCGGGGCCGGTCTGGTGCGTGACCAAGGTTTGTCCGATCATCTTGGAGGCGATGTCGCGGGCCTGGCCGGCGGTCTTGCAGAGCTGGACCCCGCCCTTGAAGCCGTTGGTGAACGTCCCCTTGCCGCGGCCGCCGGCGTGGATCTGGGCTTTGACCACGATGGAGTTGGTGCCGAGTTCGCGGGCGACTTTTTCCGCCTCCGCGGGCGTGCGCGCCACCGATCCGCGCGGATTGTCGGCGCCGAACTTGGTCAGCAGTTCCTTGGCTTGGTATTCGTGGATGTTCATGTCGTGGTAAGCGGAGTATTCGCCGGCAGGATGCCGACGCTACAGGTTGTCGCGGCGCCGATCGCGGCTTATGCCGCCTCCGTCGCGTTCAAGGCGGCGAGCGTGGCGGTTTCGATTTCCTTGTAGAGCTTTTCGTCGGATTTGAGCGCGTCCTTGGCGGCGTCGCGCCCCTGCGCAAGCTGGTTGCCCTTGAAGCTGAGCCAGCTGCCGCGCTTTTCGAGCACGCCTTTTTCCAGGGCGATGTCGATGAGCGAACCGACATTGGAAATTCCCTCGTTATACATGATGTCGAACTCGGCTTCGGTGAACGGCGGGGCGACTTTGTTTTTCACCACCTTGACGCGCGTGCGGTTGCCGGTGACGGCTCCGTCGGCCTGCTTGATGGCGCCGATGCGGCGGATATCGCAGCGCACCGAGGAATAGAATTTGAGCGCCTTGCCGCCGGGCGTGGTTTCGGGATTGCCGAACATGACACCGATTTTTTCGCGGATCTGGTTGGTGAAGATGCAGCAGGTGCGGGCTTTGGAAATCAATGCGGTGAGTTTGCGCATGGCCGCGCTCATCAACCGGGCCTGCGTGCCGACGGTCGAATCGCCGATTTCGCCTTCGAGTTCCTGCTTGGTCACGAGCGCGGCAACGGAGTCGAGCACGATGACGTCGAGCGCGTTGGAGCGGACGAGCGTTTCGCAGATGCGGAGCGCTTCCTCGCCCGAACTCGGCTGCGACACGAGGAGATCGTCGAGGTTCACGCCGAGACGCTGCGCGTATTTCGGGTCGAGCGCGTGCTCGACATCGATGAAGGCGGCCAGGCCGCCGCGCTTCTGCGCCTGGGCGATGACGGTGAGCGTGAGCGTCGTTTTGCCCGAGGACTCGGGGCCGTAAACCTCGATGATGCGGCCGCGCGGGAAACCGCCCACGCCGAGGGCGCGGTCGATCATGATGTTGCCCGTGGGAATGACTTCGATGTCGGCCGTCGAATGGTCGCCGAGGCGCATGATCGCGCCGTCGCCGTAATCCTTGGCGATCTGCTGCAGGGCAAGGTCGAGGTTCTTGTTGCGTTGCGCGGCAGCTTTGTCGGCGACGGGTTCGGCTTTGGATTCGGCGGCTTTGGGAGGCATGGGATCGGATTTCTTAGATGTCGAGGTTGCGGACGTTGAGGGCATTGTCCTCGATGAAATGGCGGCGCGGTTCGACCACGTCGCCCATGAGGACGGTGAACATTTTGTCGGCCTCGACGGCGTTGGTTTCGTCGAGTTTGACGCGAAGGAGCCGGCGTTTCTCGGGGTCCATCGTCGTCTGGAAAAGCTCTTTGGCGTTCATTTCACCGAGGCCTTTGAACCGTTTGATCTGCACGCCGCGGCGGCCGATCTCCTTGACCAGTTCGAGAATGCGCGGGATGGCGAAAATCTCGTGCCTTGTCTCGCGATCCCCCTCGCCTTCGACAAGGTGGAAGATGGGCTTGTCGGTGGCCGAATAGTGGTCGATGTCGAGGCCCTTCTTGGAGAGTTCATTGATCAGCTTGTCCACGCCCGTGGACTCGTGGATCTCGACGAGTCGCGCGCGGCGGCGGCGGGCGCCGGTGTCCTTTTCCTTCGGCGCGCTTTCTCCGTTGGGGGTTTCCGGCGCCTCCTCCTCGAAAAGATTGAGGTCGCTGTTGTTTTTCGCGAAAGTCTGCAACTCGCTCTCGTCGTGGAAATATTCGACGGACTCCGTGTTGCCGTCGCGGATCTTGACCAGATACTCGGGCAGCTTCCCGGTTTTGTCGTCGCGCGCCTCGAGGTAGCTCTCGAAATCCCCGCCGAGGCGCTTGATCGCGTTGCTGTGCTTGTTGAGGCGCTCGAGGAGTTCGAGGATTTCTTTGAGCTGCGTCTCGGTGAAGGTTTTTTTGTTTTTCAGGTGGACGAGTTTGACGTCCTCCGCGCCGAGCGAAATGAGGATCTTGGTGAGCTGGGCGTCGTCATCGACGTATTCCTCGCGTTTCTTGCGCTTGATCTGGTAGAGCGGCGGCTGGGCGATATAGACGCAACCGCGACGGACCAACTCGGTCATCTGGCGGTAGAAAAACGTGAGCAGCAGCGTGCGGATGTGCGAGCCGTCCACGTCGGCGTCGGTCATGATGATGATGCGACCGTAACGCAATTTCCCGAAGTTGAACGCGCCTTCCTGGTCGCCGTCGCCGATACCGGTGCCGACGGCGGTGATCATGGTCTGGATTTCGGTGTTCTGCAGCACCTTGTCCAAGCGCGCTTTCTCCACGTTGATCAGCTTGCCGCGGATCGGAAGGATCGCCTGGAAACGGCGGTCGCGCCCCTGCTTGGCCGAACCGCCTGCCGAGTCGCCCTCGACGATGAAGAGTTCGGTGAGCGACGGGTCGCGCTCGGAGCAGTCGGCCAGCTTGCCGGGCAATCCGCCGCCGGTGAGCGCGCTCTTGCGCACGGTCTCGCGGGCTCTGCGGGCGGCCTCGCGGGCGCGGGCGGCGGTGATCGCCTTCTCGAAAACTTTTTTCGCGACTGGAGGGTTGGTCTCGAAGAAATCCATCAGCCCCTCGTAAACGATCGAGCTGACGATGCCGTCCACCTCGGGATTGACGAGCTTGACCTTGGTCTGGCTCTCGAACTTGGGATCGGGGTGCTTGAGGCTGAGCACGCAGATGAGGCCCTCGCGCACATCGTCGCCGGTGATGGCGGGGTCCTTTTCCTTCGCGAGGTTGTTGGCCTTGGAGTATTGGTTGATCGCGCGCGTGAGGGCCGAGCGGAACCCGGTCATGTGCGTCCCGCCGTCGGGGTTCGGGATCGAATTGGTGAAGCAAAGGATCTGGTCGGTATAGCTGTCGTTGTATTGCAGCACGCAGTCGACGAAGACGTCTTCCTCGACGTCGTTGCCGTCCTTGTTCTTCATCTTGGTCTTCCGCGCGCCTGCGAGCTTGATGACTTTGGGGTGGATGACCTGCTTGCTCTCGCCGAGTTCCTTGACGAATTCCTCGATGCCGAGCTTGTAGATAAAAATGCTCTGTTTGGGGTCGCCCTCGACACGCTCGTCGGTGAGGCGGATCTCGAGGCCGGAGTTGAGGAAGGCCAGCTCGCGCAGGCGCGCACCGAGGCGCTCGAAAACGAATTCCGTCGTGGTGAAAATCTCGTTGTCGGGGAGAAACGTGATGAGCGTGCCGGTCTGCTTCTTGTTTTTGAGTTCGCTGAGGACTTTGAGCTGCTGCGTCGTTTTGCCGCGGGCGAACGACATGAAATAGACCTTCCCGTCGCGGTAAACCTCGGCCTTGAACCACTCGGAGAGCGCGTTGACGCACTTGGCGCCGACGCCGTGGAGGCCGCCGCTGAATTTGTAGGCGCCCTGGCCGAATTTGCCGCCGGCGTGCAGGTTGGTGAGCACCAGCTCGATCGCCGGGATCTTCCACTTGGGATGCATGTCCACCGGGATGCCGCGGCCGTTGTCGCGGATGGAGCAGGAGCCGTCGGCGTGGATGGTCACGTCGATGCGCGTGCAGAAGCCGGCCAGATGCTCGTCGATGGAGTTGTCGAGAACCTCGTAAACGCAGTGGTGCAAACCGCGCTCGTCGGTGTAGCCGATATACATCCCCGGCCGCTTGCGCACGGCCTCCAAGCCTTCGAGTTTGTCGATCTGCGCCGCGCCGTATTCCACGCCTTTGGCCGCTTTCTCTTCCTCGTTTTCCTTCGCTTTTGACGCCATAAAAATCGTGCTTTCCCGGGATGCGCCCGGGTCAGCCCGTGCGTCCAGAGAAGCTATCCCGCCCGGCGCCACGCTCCAGCCTTTTTTGCTCCGTAAAACCGATTTTCCCGTCATAAACACCGCCACCATGGATAGCGCCCGGCCATTTGCGATCAGGCTCAGGCCAAGATGGCTCGAAATCGGATTGCTCGTCGCGATCTTCCTTGGCGCCGCGACGTGGAACCGTGATGAGGTCCTGGTGCCGCGGCCTGACGGCGGGACGATGGTCGTTTTTGCCGACGGCGATTGCCACAGCCGCATGCAGCGCGCAGCGATGGTTCAGCATGCACCGGGCACGATCATCCGCGCACATGATTTCGAAAACCATCCGGAGGGCACCGTGCCGCACACCACGGCGCCGATGGATCATCTCATTGTTCTGCTCGGACTGGTGCTCCGGCCGCTCGATCTTGCCGGCGCGTGGATTTCGCCGCTGCTCGGCTTGCTGGCGCTTGTTTTCCTGTGGTCGTGGTCACGCGCGCTCGACCTGAATCCGCGCTGGCCAACGCTGCTGTTGTTTTGCATTTCGCCGGCTTTGACGCACGCCTTTGCCTTCGGGCGCCCGGACCATCAATCGTTGCTGGTGGCGCTGACGACCGTGGCGCTTGCGGCGGGATTCGCATTCGTGAAAACCGGAAAGCCGGGGTGGGCATGGTGTGCGGGAATCGCCTGGGGATTGGCCTTGTGGGTTTCGTGGTTCGAGCCGCTGATCCTCCTTGCTGCCCAGGAAATCGCCCGCGGGTTGGCGCTGCGCCGGGGCGGTCGGCCCATGGCGTGGCGCCGGGCGCTGGTTCTCGCCGCAGGCATCGCGCTCGGGGCGTGGGCACTCGAAGGCTTCCGGATCCCTTGGCCGGGCAACGAAGTGCGCGCGTTTTTTCCGCGCTGGGCATCCATGCTCGGGGAACTGCAACCCGCCGGCCCGCGCGCCATGTTTGCATGGACCGGATGGCTGCTCGCGCCCGCGCCGCTTCTTCTCGGCTGGGATTATTTCAAAAAGCGCGACCCGTTGGCGCTGATGTGTCTCGTGCTGCTCGCGGTCGTCACGGCGCTCACCGGATGGCAGGCGCGTTGGAGCCCGTGGCTGGCCGCGGTTTTTTGTCTCTCGCTGCCATGGCTGCTGAGACTGCCCGGCAAAAAGTGGGTCGCGTGGACGGCCTTCGTCGCGAGCCTCTGGCCCGTCGCGGCGGCGTGGGAAATGCGGCTCTTTCCTTCACCGCGCGAGCAAATGCTGCGCTCCGAAAAAATCGCGGAGGCGGCATATGTGGACCAGATCGCCGCTTTTCTCCGCCAGCAACCGCGCGGTGGCGTGCTCGCCCCGTGGTGGATCTCGCCGGCGTTGGCTCGCTCGAGCGGACAACCCGCCGTCGCCGGCACCTCGCACCAAAGTTTGCCCGGAAGCACGGACGCGGCGCGCTTCTTTTTGTCCGACGACGACCACGTGGCCGCGGCCCTGCTCGGACTGCGCAAAGTGAAATACGTTGTGACCGATACGCCCGAGCGGGTGGTCCCGACGTCGGCAACGCTGCTCGGCGTTCCGCCGCCGCAGAATCCGCTGATCACGCGCTTGGCAGACGCGCGCAATGTGCCGGTGTTCCTGGAGCCGGTGTTCGCCAACCGGTTTTTCCGGGTCTATAAAGTGCGCGATGAGTGATTTCGACCTGGTGGTGATCGGTGGCGGGAGCGCAGGTTATGCCGCCGCGCGCACTGCAAGCCGCGAAGGCCTGCGCACCGCCGTCATCGACGGCTCCGCGGAACTGGGCGGCCTCTGCATCCTCCGCGGCTGCATGCCGAGCAAGACGCTCATCGAGTCGGCCAACCGCATGCTGGAAATGAAAGAAGCGGAAGAATTCGGCCTGCACGCAAAGGACATTTCTTTCGACGGCGAAAAAATCATCGCCCGCAAAAAACGCCTGGTGGCGGAATTCGCCCGCTACCGGGCGGAGCAGCTCGAGAACGGGCAATTCCAGCTGATCCGGGGGCATGCGCGGTTCGCGGACCCGCACACGCTCCGCGTCAGGGAGGCGGAGGGAACGGAGCATAACCTATCCGCTCGCACGATCATTGTCGCCACCGGATCGGTGATCCGTCATCCGGACATCCCGGGACTGGCCGACGCACAGCCCCTGACCAGCGATGACGTGCTCGACAACCCGCGGCCGCCCGCATCGCTCATCGTTCTCGGCGCGGGACCCGTGGCGCTGGAAATGGCGCATTACCACACGGCACTCGGATCGCGCGTGACGGTGGTGCAACGCAGCAGGCAGATCCTCAGCTCGATGGACGCGGACGTGGCCGATGCCGTGCAGCGCGGCATGGAACGCCACGGGACGAAGTTTGTCACCGGATGCAAAATTATTTCCGCCGGAAGAGGTCCGCGCGGCAAGTGGGTTCGCATCGGCCACGAAGACCGCGAAGAGACGCTCGAAGCCCGGGAGATCCTGCTCGCCCTCGGCCGCGATGCCGCCACGGGAGGACTTGATTTGCCCGCGGCGGGGATCGAGGCCGCCGCCGGCCGTCCACTTGCAACAAGCGACACGCAACAGACCGCCGTGCCGCACATTTTCGGCGCCGGCGACGTGACCGGGAAACTGGAGATTGTCCACATCGCCATCGAACAGGGTGAAATCGCCGCCCGCAATGCGGCGCGCTTGTTGCGCGGATCGGGCGAAGCGCTCGAGACGACGGACTACCGGCTTCGCCTGTTCGCCGTGTTCACCCAACCGGAAGCCGCCATGGTCGGGCTGACAGAGCGCGAGGCGCGGGAACTCGGCATGGACGTCGCCGCGGCCTCGTATCCGTTCGACGATCACGGGAAATCGCTGGTGCAGGGCAAAATCGACGGCGCGGTGAAGTTGATCGCCGACCGGAAAACGGGGGAACTGGTCGGCGGGGCGGTGGTCGGTCCGCATGCCTCGGAGCTGATCCACGAGGTGGTGGTCGCCATGCGCTACCGGGCCACGGCGGCCGAATTCGCACGCACGCCCCATTACCATCCGACACTGAGCGAAATTTGGACCTACCCCGCGGAGGAACTCGCCGGCTGACGGCCGCGGCTGCTTTCGTTTGTCGCGGTGCGATCAAACCGAGACAGTGTGCGGTCAAACCAGGACAGTGTGCGATCAAACCAGGACAGCGCGCAATTTGCGGAGCCGGAGCGTAGCGCAGGCGGAGCAAATTGCGCGCTTGCGAGTCCGTGGTGGGGTAGGTTCGGGCTGATGAAAAAAATACCAGCAGTTGTCGGCTCGCCACGCCGGGCCTTTTATCCGTGATGTCTTCGCCCGTTTTCGCCGCGATCTGATCGATGCACGTCAGGCGGCTGGCGAGTTGGGTGTGAGCCGCAGCAGGTTTTACGTCCTCTACAGCGCCTACCTGCGGGCCTGCGCCGAGCGGCGCCAAGCGCGCTGGGTCCCCGGCCGCTCCGGCGGAGATCATCGGCAAGACTGGCCAGCCAACGTCATCGAGCTCTTGCACAAACTGCTCGGGGCCCGCCCACCGGTCTCCTACAGCTTCGCCGCCTCCGAGGTCCTGCGCCGCCACAACCGGCGCTTGGATCGGGCCTCCGTCCGCAGGTTTGCTTTACGAGAGAACCTCGCTCCAGACACCCGCTACAAAACCCACCCCAAGCCCGTGCGCCGCTGGCAAGTCGCCCAGATCGGCCAGCTCTGGCAATACGATGCTTCACCCCATCGCTGGTTTGCCCACCGAGACCACCAGCCGGTTCTCTTGGAACTCATCGACGACCACAGCCGGCCTCATTCCCGCCGCGCGGCTCTACCCGCGCGAGACCTTGCTGGCTCACTTTGACCTGCTCTGCGGCGCGTTCCGTTGCTTCGGCCTGCCGCTGGCCCTTTACGTCGATTACCACTCCTTTTTCTTCGCCCACACTCCAGAGGCCTTCACCCAACTCGGCGCCGCCCTGCACTTCTACGAAGTCAGCCTGCGCTTTGCCCCCACGCCCCAAGCCAAAGGCAAAATCGAACGCGCTCACGGCTACTGGCAAAAACGCCTGCCGGCACTCTTCGCCGCCGAACACGTCTCCACCCTGCCGGAGGCCAACACTTGGATCGACTCCTTGCGTGATCATCGCAACCGGCGCGAGATCCATCGCGAGATCCGCTCCACGCCCCAAGCCGCTTGGAACCTCGCCAAAAAGCAAGGCCGCTGCGCCTTGCTTCCCGCCCCCAAGTGCCCTTGGTGGCCCTACGTCTTCAGCCAACGCTCCCAGACCCGTGTCGGCTCCGATGGCCGCATCGCCATCGGCTCCCAGCGCCTGCGCCTGGAACAACCTCCGGCCACCCTGGTCACCCGATGCCTGCATCCCGACGGCTCCTGCTCGGTCTTGCTCCATCCTCCACGCAAAAACACCCGCCCAGTCCTCCTCCTGCGCCTCGAAAACCCAGCCTGATACCTCCAACAACCCTGTCCTGCTTTGACCGCACACTTTTGTCCTGGTTTGAATGCAACACCACACGCGGCTGCTTTCGTTTTGACACCCCGCGCCGAAACTTTAACTTGGAGGTTCAATCCAACATGAACCTTAGCAACTTAGTGAATCCCATGAGCGACACATCTACCGGCGGCAACCGCAACCACCTTTCCAGCGACGTCGAAGTCAAAGGCACCCTGAAATTCCAGAACGACCTCGTTTTCGACGGCAAAATCGAGGGAGAAATCCAATCCAACGCCACCCTCACCGTGGGCAAAAGCGCCCATGTGCAGGGCGAAGTGAAATCGAAAGCGGTGATCATCCACGGCTCCGTTCAAGGCAACATCGAGGCTGCCGAGCGCGTGGAACTCAAGGCCACGGCCCAGCTCCTCGGCGACCTTCGCGCCGGCCGCATCATCATCGAGGACGGCGCCACGTTCGTGGGCAAATCGGAAGTCAGCCCGAACAAGTCCGCGCTGCCGCGCACCGACAGCTCGCGTCCGTCCGGCGCCCCCGAGCAGAAAAAAGGCCTGATCTGAGGGCGTGCGCGCCATGCCGCCGCGCATCGCCAAACAGGCGGTCACCTGCCCGGAGTGCGGGGCCACCCAGCAGGAATCGCCGGGTGTCATAAGCACTTTCTGCCGCTCCTGCGGGCAGCATTTCGAGCTGGCGGGCAAACCGCCAGCGCCGGCGGTCGCGGCCAGGACTTGGGCCGCGCGCCTCGCGCCCTTGGCGGCGCGGCTTGAACCGCTGAAAAAGCGCGCGCTCAAGGCGGCCGAACCGTGGCTGCTTCGCTACGAACCGCAAATCGGCAAGCTGCGCGAATACTACGAGCGCTGGCGGCCGCCGGAATTCAAGCGCGTGCGGTGCCACGAATGCGGGCGCATCCACGAGGTGCCGCGGCTCGCCTCCTCCACCTCCTGCCCGAACTGCAACGCGCACATCGACCTCTACGATGTCATCGTCGAAAAGCGCATGAGCCGCGTCGTCCGCACCCGCGGCAACCTCGTGATCAAAAAATTCGGCTACCTCAACAACCAGCTCACCATCTGCGGCAATGCGGACATCGGCGGCGGCGCCGCCGGGAAAATTTTCTGCGACGGCGAGACAAAGATCAGCACCACGGGACGCCTCAACTGCGAGATCGGCTCGCGGCGCGTGCGGGTCGAAAAAGGGGCCGATGTCATAATCGCCCACCCGATCCGCGTGCACGACATGGTGGTGCGCGGCAAGCTCACCGCGCGCATCTATTGCAACGGCACCCTGCGCATCCTCAAACGCGGCTTCCTCCGCGGCGAGGTGCACGCCCGCTCGATCACGGTGGACAAAGGCGGGCTGCTCCAGGCAGAACTCAATATCGGCCGGTTCGACGAGCAGGACCCGGAAATCCTCGGCACCCTGCAAGAACGCGCCTGCTACATGGCGCTGGAAGAAGCCGCTCCCGCCCCGCAGCAGGCCTCGCTCCAAATCTGATGCGGCGGGAGCCGGGCGCCGGTTTGGGATTGAAGCCGCGCACTCCGCGCCTTTAACTCCTCTCTTCCGCGGCCGTGCCGCCGCGACCGACCCATGCCGGCCTTCGACTTTTTCCTGCAACCCGAGGTTTTCCTCGTCTGGACTTCGGTCCTCAAGACCTCCGTCATCTTGGGCATCGTGCTGACCATGGTCGCCTACTCGGTGTGGGCGGAGCGCAAAGTCAGCGCCTTCATCCAGGACCGCGTCGGGCCCAACCGCGTCGGCTGGGCGGGACTCATCCAACCGATCGCCGACGGCGTGAAACTCCTGCTCAAGGAAAATTTCGTCCCGGCCGGCGTGAACAAGTTCTATTTCAGCATCGCGCCGAGTCTGGCCATGATCCCCGCACTTCTTGTGCTGGCGGTGCTTCCCTTCGGCAGCACACTGTTCGGCGTGCCGATGGTCATCGCCAACCTCGACATCGGCATCCTGTGGGTCTTCGCGGTTTCCTCGCTCGGTGTTTACGGCATCGTCCTCGCCGGATGGTCGTCGAACTCGAAATATCCGTTCCTCGGCGGCATCCGCTCCAGTTCGCAGATGATCTCCTACGAGTTGTCGCTCGGGCTGTCCGTCATTCCCGTGTTCATGGTCACCGGCACGCTCAACCTCGGCGAGATCGTGCAATACCAGGTGGAAAACGGGTGGATGGTGCTGCCCGCATGGACCGGCGGCGCGAGCTTGGAAAAGTTGCTCCTCTGGATCCCGATGCTGATCTCCTTCGCGATCTTCATGGTGGCCATGTTCGCCGAGACAAACCGCCTGCCCTTCGACCTCCCCGAGGCCGAGCAGGAACTCGTCGGCGGCTACCACACGGAATATTCCTCGATGCGCTTCGCGCTCTTTTTCCTCGGCGAATACGCGGCGATGATCGCCGGCTCCGGCGTCATCGTGACGCTTTTCCTCGGCGGATGGAGCCTGCCGTTCGTGCCGGACGGGTCGCAGGGTTGGGTCTGGGGCCTGGTCAACATCGGCACCTTTTTCGCCAAGATCGCCGCGGTGATTTTCTTTTTCCTCTGGGTGCGGTGGACATTGCCGCGGTTCCGGTTCGACCAGCTGATGAAACTGGGCTGGTATGTTTTCTTCGAGGTCGCCCTGGTGAATATTTTTGTCACCGCGGGTATCCTCGCTTACTTGAAATCCTGACATGGCTGTCGTCGTCAAACGTCCGAAATTGAGCCTGGCCGAGCGCTCCTACATTCCCGCGCTCCTCGGCGGTCTGCTCGTCACCATCAAGCATTTCAAGAACATGTTCTTCGGAAAAACGAAGGTCACCATGCAATACCCCGAGCAGCGCTGGGACGGCTCGATGCCCGAGTGGTATCGCGGCGCTCCGACCCTGGTGAGGGACGAGCACGGGCGCGAACGCTGCGTGGCCTGCCAGCTCTGCGAATTCATCTGCCCGCCCCGAGCCATCACCATCAAACCGGGCGAACTCCCCGCCGGCAGCAAATGGGCCAAGGTCGAGAAGTATCCCGAGAAATTCGACATCGACATGATCCGCTGCATCTATTGCGGGCTCTGCGAGGAGGTCTGCCCCGAGCAGGCCATCTTCCTGCGCAAGGATTATTCGGTGACCGGACTCTCCCGCGACGAGATGGTCCACGACAAGGCCAAGCTCTACGAACTGGGCGGGGTGATGACGGGCCTTGTCCACAAGTGGAACGAAAAAAAGTGATCGAAACCGCCGGCCGGCCCTTTTAACCTCGCGGCTTCCGGCGAAAAAGCGGCGCGGCACGGCGCCCCCGGCGCAAACCACCGCATGCTCACCATTCTGTTCTGGGTCTTTTCGATCCTCATGCTCACCTCGGCCGTGGCGGTGATCCTCTTCCGCAACCCGGTGAACAGCGCGATGAGCCTCGTGGTTTCCTTCCTCGCCCTGGCGGCGCTTTACATCACCCTCGACGCCTTCTTCATCGGGATCATCCAGATCCTTGTCTATGCCGGCGCGGTGATGGTGCTTTTCCTTTTCATCATCATGCTTCTGGACCTCAAAGCCGAGGCGCGCCGGCGGCTCAACATCGCCGCGCTTTCCGGAGGCATCGCCGTGCTCGGGGGCTTCGTCGTCCTCGTCGTGCAGGTCGTGAAATCGCTGCCCGCCGCGGCGCAGCAATTTCCCAGGCTCGCCCGCACGGGCTTCTCCGACGTCTCGGATGTCGGCATGTCTCTTTTCACCGGATTCAACCTGCCGTTCCAGATCGTCGGCGTGCTCCTGCTCGTCGCCACCGTCGGCGTCGTCGTCCTGAGCCGCCGCACCCTGCGCTGACCATGCCCACCCTCGGCGATTATCTCATCATCAGCGGACTCCTCTTCGCCGTGGGGGTGGCCGGCGTGCTGCTGCGCCGCAATCTGCTGGTCATTTTCATGGGCCTCGAACTCATGCTCAACGCGGCCAACCTCTCGCTCGTCGCCTTCGCGCGCCACGGCACCACGGCGTTCGGGCTGCCCGACTACAACGCGCAGGTCCTCGTGTTTTTCATCATCACGGTCGCCGCGGCCGAGGTCGCCGTCGGACTCGCCATCATCGTCGCGCTCTACCGCCTCCGCCAAACCACGCACGTCGAAGACCTCGACACGATGAAATTCTGACGCCGCGATGGATCCGCAACTTTTTCCCTGGCTCATCCTCTTCGCGCCGCTCGCCGCGTCGGCGCTGATTCTTTTCCTGCTTCCGCGCGCCAATGTGGCGGCCGGAGCGGTCGGCATCCTCGCCTCGGGCCTCGCCTGCTTCCTGAGCTGGAAGATTTTCCTCGGCCCCGCGCTCGAGGTGTCCGCGCAGATCCCGTGGCTCGAAATTCCCGGTGTTTTTTCCGTCCCGATCGCCCTTGTCACCGACAATCTCAGCCGCGTGATGCTCGTCGTCGTCACCACGATTGCCACCCTCGTCTTCATTTACTCCGCGGGCTACATGCGGGGCGACGAGGGAATCCCGCGCTACTACGCGTCGCTGTGCCTGTTTCTCTTTTCCATGCTCGGCATCGTGCTGGCCGGCAATTTCGTCATGATGTTCATTTTCTGGGAGCTGGTCGGCGTGAGTTCCTATCTGCTCATCGGGCATTATTTCCGCAAGGATTCCGCGGCGGATGCGGCCAAGCAGGCGTTCCTGGTCAACCGCGTGGGCGATTTCGGCTTCATGCTCGGCATCCTCATGCTCTGGCTGGCCACCGGGTCGGTTGTGTTTTCCGGCATCGAGGAGGCCTTGCCCTCGGTGACATTGCATCCGGCCTATCTCGCGGCCGCGTGCCTTCTTGTTTTCTGCGGAACCATCGGAAAATCGGCGCAAATGCCGCTGCATGTCTGGCTGCCCAACTCGATGGAAGGCCCGACGCCCGTGTCGTCCCTGCTCCATGCCGCGACGATGGTCGCCGCCGGTGTTTACATGCTCGCGCGCATCTTCCCGATCCTGCTCGCCGCGCCGGAGATCGTCCGCGAAGTCATCATGTGGGTCGGCGCGATCACCTGCTTCGCCGCGGGCCTGATGGCCACGCAGCAGGATGACATCAAACGCATCCTCGCCTACTCCACCATCTCGCAACTCGGCTACATGGTGGTCGGCATCGCCGTGTCCCCGGTGAACGACGTGGCCATGTTCCACCTCTTCACCCATGCGTTCTTCAAGTGCATGCTCTTCCTTTGCGCGGGATCGGTGATCATCGCCCTGCACCACGAGCAGGACATCTGGAAAATGGGCGGTTTGCTCGGACGCATGCCGCTGACGGCGCTGTGCCTCGTCGCCGGAACACTCGCGCTGGCGGGCGCACCGGGCTTCAGCGGCTACTACAGCAAGGACCTGATCGTGGCCTATGCGCACGGGGCGAACAGCGCCGTGTTCTGGATCACGGTCGGCGCCGCGCTGCTGACCTCGTTCTACATGTTCCGCCTTTTCTTCGTGGTGTTCATGGGCAAGGTGCGATCGGACCACGCGGAGCACGCCAAGCAATCGCCGGCGGTGATGACCGTCCCGCTCCTGCTTCTCGCCATTCCCTCGATCGCCGCGGGATATCCGTCGGTGGCCGGGCATTTCTTCAAGTTGCCCCACGGCGAAGTGCCCCACATCGTCCACTACGCCCTGCTGGCCGCGCTGGGCGGCGGATTCCTGCTTGCCGCGGCGCTTTACGCCCGCGGGCCGGCGAAAGATCCGGTGCGCATCCCGTTCTTCGCAAACCGGCTTTACATCGACAATCTCTACGATTGGCTCGTGGCCAAAGTGCAAGGCGGACTCGCCGTGCTCGGCTCGTGGTTCGACCGCTGGATCGTTGACGGCCTGATCGTCACCGGGGCGGCGCGCACGGTATGGGCTGCCGGCTACGTGATGCGGCTCCTTCAACCGGGCAATCTGCAAGCCTACGCGTTTTTCTTGAGTGCCGGCGTCCTGCTGGTTCTCTACCTGCTTGTTTTCCGATGATGAGTCCCCTGCTGTCGCTGATCCTGATTCCGGTCGTCACGGCGGCGTTTTGCATGGCCGGATCGTCCCCGCGGCGCATTTCTCTGTTCGGCGCGGGCGCCAATCTCGTCTTGAGCCTTTACCTGCTCACGCGCTACGACCCCGGCATCGGCGGGTTCCAATTGGTCGGGGAAAACGATCTGCTTCCCGCTCACGGGATCCGTCTGGCTCTCGGTGCTGACGGGCTCAGCTTGGTAATGCTTCTGCTCGCGACGTTGGTGACTTTCGCCGCGGTATGGGTCACGCCGCGGATCGACAAGCACGCGGGAATGTTTTACGCGTGCCTGCTCTTCATCTCGGCGGGGGCGATCGGCGCCTTCGCCTCGATCGACCTCTTCTTTTTCTACGCCTTCCACGAGCTGGCGCTCATCCCCACATTCCTGCTCATCGGCATCTGGGGTTCGGGCGAACGACAACGGGTCGCGTGGAAAGTCACCATCTACCTCGCTTTCGGCAGCTTTATCCTCCTGCTCGGGCTGATCGGTCTCTGGCTGGCCGTGCCGGAGAATCTGCGCACATTCGACATCCGCTTGCTGCAGCAACTCGGCTACATGGGACTCCTGTCTCCCGGGCCGGCGGTTTACCTGCTGTTGCTATTCGGTTTCGGCATTCTCATCGCGCTGTTCCCGTTCCACACGTGGGCACCCGAAGCCTACGCGTCGGCTCCCGCCCCCGCGGCGATGCTGCATGCGGGCGTGCTGAAGAAATTCGGCCTCTACGGCCTTCTTCGGCTCGCCGTCCCGATCTTCCCCGAAGAAATCCAACAATTCTCCCACCTGCTGCTCGTCCTGCTCCTCGGCAACATCATTTACGTCGGCTTCGTGACCATCGCCCAGAAGCGTCTCGACCTCACACTCGGCTACTCGAGCGTGATGCACATGGGCTACGCGTTTCTCGGCTTTGTCGCGCTCAACCAACTCGGGCTCGACGGCATGTCGCTCATGATGTTCGCGCACGGCCTCACCATCGCCGCGCTCTTCGCCCTGTGCGGCGAAATCTCGCGCAAGACGGGGACATTGGAATACGCGGCGCTCGGCGGGTTCGGCGGTGCCGCGCCGCGACTCGGCCTGCTTTTCGGCTTCGCCGCCATGGCTTCCGTGGGTCTGCCGGGATTCGCCACTTTCGCCGGCGAGATCCTCATTTTCTTCGGAGCCTTCGCCCGCGGCACCGTCGGCAGCTTCGATTGGTTCCAAACTTGCACCGCCATCGCCCTGTGGGGCGTGGTGATCTCCGCGGTCTACATGCTGCGCGCTTACCGCCGGATCTTCTGGGGTGCGCGCGGTCCGGCGGTGGTTGATGGCATCACCGACGCATCGTCGGACGTGCGTTGGGCGGTGACGCTGCTTGTCGCGGTCCTCTTGCTCACCGGATTCCGTCCGGGACTCCTGCTCGATTACCTCAACCCGGTCTTCGCATTCCTGCCGTGAACCCGCTCTACCTCGAAGTTTCCGCCGTTGTCCTCGGCATTTTTCTGCTGATGGCCGAGGCGTTCGCCGGACCCGGGACGAAACGCGGAATCGCCTTCGCGGGCATCGCCGGTTTGCTCGGTATCCTCGCGGCGACCTTTTTCGCCGATGCCTCCGCGCTGGATCCTGCCGCGCCTTACGCCAGATTCTACACGGCCGACTCCCTCGCCGTTTTCCTCAAGCAGTTCGCCATCGTTTCGACGATCATCGTGCTGGTGATGGCGGTGGAATTCGCGCCGGCGGTGGAAGCGGGACTTCCCGCGGAACGGCGCGGAGCCGGACTCGGCGAGTTCTACGCGCTGCCGGTGTTCGCGTGCGCCGGCCTGATGTGGATGGCTTCCGCCACGGACTTCGTCCTCATTTTCGTCTCGCTCGAATTGGTCACCATCACCTTCTACGTGCTCGTGTCCTATTTGCGCCGGAACAGCGCGAGCCTCGAGGCCGGAGCCAAGTATCTCGTCCTCGGGGCGCTCTCCACGGGGTTCCTCGTCTATGGAATCACCTGGATTTACGGGGTGACGCGCGAGACCAACCTCGCCGCAATCGCGGAAAAGCTGCCCGCCCTCGACCAGGCGGCCGCACCCGCATTGCTTTTCGGCTTCGGCCTCGTGCTGGTTTCCCTCGGGTTCAAGGTCGCCGCCGCCCCATTCCAGTTCTGGGTGCCGGACGTTTACCAAGGCGCACCCACGCCGGTAGCCGCGTTCCTTTCCGTGGCATCGAAAGCAGCCGGTTTCGTCGTCCTGCTCCGCGTGCTCGAAACTTTCCTTGTTGTCCCGTTGTTGCAGGAAAAAATCCTGCCGCTTGTCGCGATACTCGCCGGTGCAACCATGGTCTTCGGCAACCTCGCGGCCATACCGCAGTCGAACCTCAAACGCCTTCTGGCCTACTCCAGCATCGGGCACGCCGGCTACCTTCTGCTCGGCGTTGCCTCGATCGGCGCGCCTTTGGCCGGCACCGCCATACTTTTTTACCTCGGAGCCTACCTGCTCATGACCATGCTGGCGTTCTTGGTTCTCACGGTCGTTTCACGCGCCACGGGCGGCGACGACATCGCCGACTTCAACGGCCTCAACCAGCGCGCACCGCACCTCGCATTCGCCATGTTGCTCGCGATGATGTCGCTCGCCGGCGTCCCGCTCACCGCCGGGTTCCTCGGCAAACTTTTCATCTTCGAGTGCGCCGTCGAGCAGCAGCAATGGATCCTCGTGGTCCTCGGCATCATTACGGTTGCCGCGGGCTTCTACTACTATTTGAAAGTCGTCCGGGCGATGTATTGGCAGCAACCCGCGGATCCCGATGCGGCCCCGATCGAAGCGGGTCCGGCGGCGCGTTTCGTCATCGCCCTCCTCTGCGCGCTGATCATCTGGCTTGGCGTCTATCCGGCCCCGCTGCTGGCTCTGCTGCGCTGAGGCGGACGTCCTGCCATATCTGCGCGCTGTCTGACGCTCGCAGCCACGCGGGAGGTTTGTCGTTGCTAACATCTGCAAAACCTGTAGCTCTCCAGCAGTGAAACTCCCGCTCGCACTGCGCTTTTCCTTCATCGTCCTGTGTCTTCCGGTTTGGCCGAACCTTGCAACGGCAGCCGATGCAAAGCCGAAACCGGTGGCCAAGCAGGATGCCGCCGCCTTGCTTACCAGCGCACAGAAAGCACTGGCCTACACCACGAAGGCAACGCGCAATGCGGGCGAAAAGTTGTCGCCGAAGAATCCTTCCGCGAAACCATTCCTCCTCTCCCTCAAGAAAATCAACGACGCCTTGGACCACGCGGAAGCGGGCTTGGCCGCGAAAGACCCGAAGTTTTTCAAAGCCCTCGATCAGGCCCGCGCGGCGGTCTCGGAGATGCAGGTCACGTGGGATTTGACGGGATCCAACAACAAAGACGTCGTCGCCGGCGCCAAGCAACTCGGCGGCGCGGTGATTGCACTGCAGACGAATTATTCGCCGTTGGCTGCGCGCCGCTCCAAAGGCGGCGAGCTGACCGCGGCCGAAAAAGCAAGGTTCGCCAAGATCAAGGCCCAGCAATCCGCCCTCGACAAGAAAATCGCGGCTTTGGCTGCGAAATACAAATCGGACCCCGCCCTGAGCGCCGGGCTGCAGAAAATTCGCGGTCAATCGGCCCGCATCGCGAGGTCGGGCAACACCGTGTCGGCATTCACCGACGCGCTGGATCTGCTCGCCACGATCGGCGGACTCATCGCGGGCTATTCTTACTATATGCCGCCGGCCGGCCGCAACGAGTGGGTGATGATCGAGTCGGCTCCTTCGACGTGGAACTACGAGACATACTACGAGGAGACGACTTACGAATGGAGTTCGGTGGAGGAATATGTGGCCGTTTACGACGAGGAATCAGTCGAGGTTTCCGCCGAGGAGGTCGCGGAGGAAGAAACTTACCTCGACGAAAATGAGTTCGAAATGACCGACGCCGAAGAAGATGCCGTGGCTGAGGAGAGCAACGAGATTCCGGCCGATGAGGTAGCCTCCGACGAAATGGAGTCTCAGCAGGAGGAGGTGGCCGAGGGCGAGGAAGAGGAGGCCATGACGGCGGATGAAGGTGAGACCGGCGGCGAGGAGGAGGCTGTGGAGACCGCAGACTCCGACGGCGGCGAGGATGCCGGCGATGAAGCAATGGAGTCTGCCGATGACAGTGGAGAACAGGCCGATAGCGAAGCTGCCGATGAGCCATCCGACGACGCGGGCGACGAATCTGCGGAAGAGTCCGGTGGTGACGGGATGGATGATGCCGGGGCTGACGGTGGCGATGCGGGCGAGGACACGGGCGCCGAAGACGGAGGGGGAGATGATGGCGGTGCGGATGACGGTGGCGGGGACGAGGGTGGCGGCGAAGAATAGGTGTTTGTCTTGCCGGTGCCCGCTTGCCGGCGAAATCGGAACGATGCCGCGTCAAGGGAGGCAATTCCCTTCTTCCGGATTCGGCAGGCAACCTGTTAGTCTGAAGTCATGCCAGCAACCGACCAATTCGCCAAATATCGCGCCTATTTTCTGAGCCAGAAGGACCGCCCTTCCGTTTCCGGCGGCAGCCATCCGCCCTTCGTCACGATATCGCGCCAAGCGGGGGCGGGGGCGGAAACCATCGCGCAGCTGCTGGCGGAAAAACTCGATGCCCGGGGCGCCAAAGACGCGCAGCCATGGACGGTTTTCGACAAGAACCTCATCGCCAAAGTTCTCGAGGATCAGGATCTTCCCCAAGCCATCGCCGCACATGTCAGCGAGGACAAGGACACGACCGTCAAGGCGCTGGTCGGCGAACTACTCGGACTGCACCCCTCGATGTGGACCATCTTCCACCATACGAGCGACACGGTTCTGAAGCTCGCGCGCATCGGGCGCTGCATCATCGTGGGACGCGGAGGCAACATCATCACGGCCAAGCTCAAGGGCGGCATCCACGTCCGTCTTGTGGCCCCCGAAAGCACTCGCCTCGCCCACCTCAAGTCGCATTTCGGCCTCGATGACAAAGCCGCGGCCAAATACCTGCGCGAACATGACGAGGGGCGCCGCCGCTACGTGAAGTCGAATTTCGATCGCGACATCGACGATCCGCTCCTCTACCACGCTGTGCTCAACACGGGTCTGCTCGGTTTCGAACAGACCGCAAGCCTCCTGGCGGCGATGATCGCCCCGAAGCTCTAGCGGCGCTTACTCCTCAGCGTGCGGCGCAAAGCGCCTCGCGTGCCGCGCGGACGCGATCAGCGGCGTCATCGGGCGTCGCTCCGAAAGCAACGAGATGGCCCATTTTTCTCCCGGGCTTGGGCTCCGCTTTGCCGTAAAGATGGAGCTTCACGTCGCCGGAGGCGAGTGCAGCCGCCCAGTCGGGTTCCCCGCGCTCCCACAAATCGCCCAGCAGGTTGGCCATGGCGCACGGCCGCAGGAGGTCCGTGGAACCGAGGGGCAATCCGCAGACCGCGCGGAGTTGCTGCTCGAACTGTCCGGTCACGCACGCGTCGAATGAAAAATGTCCCGAGTTGTGCGGACGCGGCGCCAGCTCGTTGACGAGGATCGATCCGTCCGCCATCAGGAACATTTCGACTGCCATCACTCCGGTCAATTCGAGACGGTGCGCGATATTCACGGCAAGTTCCGCCGCGCGTCGCGCGACATCGCCGGGGATTCTCGCCGGAACGATCGTCACGTCGAGAATGTGGCGGCTGTGGACGTTCTCGCACACCGGATAGGCCACGGCCCGGCCATCGACACCGCGGGCCACGACAACCGAGATTTCCGCGACAAAAGGAACGAACGCCTCGAGAACGAACGGTCCGCCGGACAAATCCAGGCCGTGGAGATCCTCCGGAGACAGAAGCTTTCTTTGGCCTTTGCCGTCGTAACCGAAAGATGCGGTCTTGAGCACGGCCGGATACCCGGTTCGTTCGAGCGCGCATTTCAAGTCCGATTCAGTCGTCACCGCGCTCCAGACCGGCAAAGGAAAACCGTTTTGCGCGAGAAACTCTTTTTCGCGCATGCGGTTCTGCGTGATGTGCAGGACCTCGCCGCGGGGCCTCACTTCGCACTCGGCTTCCACCCAGCGGATTGTCTGCAAGGGGATATTTTCAAACTCGAAGGTGACAACATCCACCCCGCGGGCGAATTCGCGCACCGCCCGCTCGTCGCCGTAGTCGCACGAGACCTCGACATCCGCGACTTGGCCGGCCGGGGAATCCGTCTCGGGGACGAAGATGTGGATGCGATAACCCATCCGGCGGGCGGCGATCGCAAACATGCGGCCGAGCTGGCCGCCGCCCATCACCCCGATCCTGCTTCCGGGGCCGTAAACGCGGCTCATTGCGGCAGTGTGTCGGACTCCCGCGTCGCGGCGGTCTGCGCGGCGCGGTATTCGCGGAGAGACGCCCGGATTTTTTCGTCCGAGAGCGAGAGAATCGCCGCCGCGAGGAGCGCGGCGTTCGCGGCCCCCGCATTGCCGATCGCCAGGGTGCCGACGGGAATCCCCGACGGCATCTGCACGATGGAAAGCAGCGAGTCCAGACCGCTCAAGGCACGGCTTTGCACCGGCACGCCGAGCACGGGCAATTCCGTGTGCGCGGCAATCATGCCCGGCAAATGGGCGGCACCGCCCGCGCCCGCGATGATGACGCGCAATCCGCGACCGGCAGCCTCCTTGGCGTAATCCGCCATCACGTCGGGCGTGCGGTGCGCGGAAACCACGCGGTTTTCGTGGCCGATCCCCAACTGATCGAGAATGTCCGACGCATGCTTGAGCGTTTCCCAGTCGGACTTGCTTCCCATCACGACTCCCACCAGCGGAACTTTGGTTTTCATGCGAGGATGTGTGTTATCGAGACCGGATCATGCCGCGGAAAGCCGGCAAAGATACCGACGAGTCTTAAAGCAAAGACCTCGCAGCGGCAAGAAACGTGTCGGCCGGCCCTCACGCCATTCTCACCTCGACTTCGACATCGAGAGCAGCCGTCGCGCCGGGTGGGCCGCTGAAGTTGCCGCTTACCGGCGCGGCATCGAGGTAGTCCCTGCCCGTGGCGATTTTGACATGCCGCTCGTCCGCCCTGGTGTCATTGGTCGGATCGAGTCCATACCAGCCGCGGCCGGGAATATAAACCTCGCACCATGCGTGGGACGCCTCGGCGCCCCGGAGATTGGCTTGCGGACCGTTGTAGAGATAGCCGCTTACATAGCGCGCAGGGATTCCGAGCGAACGGCAGATACCGATCATGACGTGCGTGAAGTCCTGGCAAACGCCGCATCGCTTCTGCAGAACTTCGTTCATGTGTGTGGCCGCGGTGGTAGTGCTCGGCGCATACCTCCACTCTCGGAAAATGTAGTGCATGACATTTTCTGCAATCTCGAAGACATCATCGCGGCCGTCGCGGATATCAATCCCCAGACGCCAAGCTTCCGGGGACACCTCCACAAAGCGGCTGTCGCCGATGAACGGCGCCATTATGTCGTCGAGTCCCTGCTTGAGGGAGCCGAGGCTCGCGCCGGTCGGCAATCCGTCGGCATACGGATTGGTCGTGTTGACAGTCGACTGCGCTTCTATGACAAGCGAGGAATGCGCTTCCGGCAGCTCAAAATAGTGCACGTAGTTGAGCCAATTGTCGCGGAAATGCCTCAACTGCGCGGGAGGATTGACCTGCAGCAAAAAGAACTCGAGGCGATGCCTGTCCTCCGTGGCCGGCCGCAGGCGCAGTTCGTTGAAACTGTCGGTCACCGGAGTGCGGTAGCTGTAGCTGGTGCGGTGAAAGACCTTGAGTCTCATGGCAGCGTGAAGCGGGATCCTACTGTTGCGACTGGTGCTCCGCAAAGTCTCCGCCGGAGACATTGCTGAGCGGTCCGGCAATCATCTCCGGAACCCCGACGGGTGTAAGATCGGCATAGAGGACGAAGGCGCGGAAAATCGAGTCGCCGATCCGGATCATGCGTGTCTGGAGGTCGTCGATGTAATCATGCAATCCCCGCTCGAGGATTTCGCCGATCTCCGCGTAAGCGAGGTCCGCATGCAGGCGTCCCGCGCGGCGCACCGGATCGGGCATGGCAGCACCGCGGATCTCGTGGCCGTAGAGAGATCGAAGAGCCGATTTCACTTCCCGCACGCAGTATGCGACGGAGCGGGGGAATGTTTCGTCGAGCAGCAAGTATTCCGCAATCTTGCAAGGGTCGAGCTTGCTGCTGCGCGTCTGGAAGGCGTGCCAAGCCGAGCAAGAGCGAAGGAGCGCGGCCCAGCGCAGCGGCTGCGCATCGGGATGCGGCGGCATCTCACGGGAGAGACCCGAGCAAGTATCGAGCAATCTGGACGTTTGATCCGCCCGCTCAAGGCAGGTCCCCAAACGCAGGAAGTGCCACGACTCACCCCGCGGTGTGGTGGAGGCGGCCACGCCCTGGAAATGGTAGCAGCCAAGCAGGACGCGTTCGTGGAAAGCCACTGTCTGGTTGCGACTCTCTGCCCGGCCTGCGACGGACTCGAACCAGATTTTCAAACCGTTGATGCACTCCCAGAGCTCGTCGGAAATCTGATCGCGCACCGTCCGCGCATTTTCGCGCGCGGCTTGGACGTTGCCGACGATGGAGTTCGGGTTCTCCCGGCTGAGAGTGAGATACGATGCCACGTCGCGGCCCTTGATCCTGCGATAAAGCGCGAAGTATCCCTCTTCATCGCCGGTCGCGGACAGGATCGCGCCCCAGAGCCGCTCTTGGCTGGTGCCTTCGGATCCTGCGTCCAAGAGCAGGTCCCGGGTTGAAACAAGAAGCCTGGCTGTGTTTTCCGCGCGCTCCATATAACGCGCCATCCAGTAAATGCTGTCGGCAACACGGCTGAGCATGGTCAACGATCCTCCAGAGCTTGGTTTTTTTGGTCATCCCAAAGCACCCAAGTGTCCTTGCTGCCGCCTCCCTGCGAGGAGTTCACTACAAGGGAACCCTTTCTGAGCGCGACGCGTGTGAGCCCTCCCGGAACCACGCGAACGCGGTCTCCGTAGAGCACATACGGGCGCAGATCGACATGCCGGCCTTCGAATCCTTGCCCCACGAAAACCGGGTGACGAGAGAGATTCAAGACGGGCTGTGCGATATAGTTGCGCGGGTTTTTCCTTATGCGAACGGCAAATTCCTCGCGCTGCTTCTTCGAGGCTTTCGGACCCATGAGCATCCCGTAACCACCGGACTCGTTCACCGCCTTGACCACGAGTTTGTCGAGATTCGCAAGCATGTGCGAACAGTCGCGCTTGTTGACGCCCAAGTAGGTCTTCACGTTCGGCAGGATCGGATCCTGATCGAGGTAATATTTGATGATTTTGGGGACGAGGGCATAAACAGCCTTGTCGTCGGCGACTCCGGTGCCGATGGCGTTGGCCAATGCCACGTGGCCGCGCCGGTAAGCGCTTGCGATACCGGGAACACCCAGCATCGAGTCGGGGCGAAACACCAAGGGATCCAGAAAATCATCGTCGATACGCCGATAAATGACATGCACCTGGCACAGACCTTTCGTGGTCCGCATGAAAACGCGTTCCCCTCGCACGATGAGGTCGCGCCCCTCGACGATCGGCACGCCCATCTGGCGCGCGAGATAACAATGTTCGAAGTAGGCGCTATTGTGCACCCCGGGTGTGAGCACAACGATCACCGGGTCCGCCACGCCCCGCGGCGCGAGGTGCGCAAGGGTTTCGCGCAACATGGTCCCGTAGGAATCAACCGGGCGGACCGGCAAAGACTGGAAGAGAGCCGGGAACGCCCGCTTCATCGCATTCCGGTTCTCGAGCATGTAGGACGCGCCGGACGGGCAGCGCCCGTTGTCCTCGAGGACGAAATAACGGCCCCGGTCATCGCGCACGAGATCGGTGCCGCAGATGTGGATATAGACACCTCGGGGGACGCGAACCCCGCGGAATTCCGGACGATAGTGGGCCGCCGACACGACCAACTCGGCCGGCACCACCTTGTCGGCGAGAATTTTCTGCCCGTGGTAGATATCGTTGAGAAAAAGGTTGAGAGCCGTGATGCGCTGGATCAGTCCCGTCTCGATGTGCTGCCATTCGCTGTGCGGGATGATCCGCGGCATCAAGTCGAACGGGAAAATCCGCTCGGTGCCCTGCTCGTCACCGTAAACGGTGAAAGTCACTCCCATGCGGAGAAAGGCGGCATCCACGGCATTTTGCAGCGCGGAGTATTCGGATGGCTGCAAGCTGCCGACACGCGAAAGCAGAGCGCGGTAATGCGGGCGGGGACTCGACGTCGGGGTGAATACCTCGTCGAAAAAACCGGAGGTCTGGTAACGGTTGAACAATCCCGGCATTCCCGTCACTGGAGCAAATGCCGTGCCAGAAAGTTTGCCCAAGCGGCAGACAGGCCGGGGAAATCGCGCGATAAAAGAATGTCAGCTTGCGCCGTTCGACCCGTTGGTCGCAGCCGGCGCGGGGAAGCAGTTGAGATAAGTGTAGCCGTCGAGCGCCTTTTCGTAGTCGTTGAAGAGCCTCATGGCCTCGTTGGGCTTGAGGCGGTCTTCTTTGATCGCCGCATCGACCTGCACCTTCATACGGCGTGTGAGTTCGCTTTTTTCCCACTGCGTGAGCGCGAGGACGTTGCCGATGGTGTTGCCGCCGATGATTTCCTCGATGTAGTAGCCGCTGTCCTCGTCCTCATCGAGGAAGATGTGCATCTCGTTGACCCGCCCGAAAAGATTGTGCATGTCGCCCATGATATCCTGGTAGGCGCCGGCGAGAAAAAACCCGAGGTAATACGGCTTGCCTTCCTCGGGATGATGCAGCGGCAGGGTCGGTTTGACGTCCTGCAGGTCGATGAAGCGCGAGACCTTGCCGTCGGAGTCGCACGTGATGTCCACCAGCGTGGCCTGGCGGTCCGGCGCCTCCTTGAGCCGGTGGAGCGGCATGACGGGAAAGAGCTGCCCCAGCGCCCAGTGGTCGAGCAGCGACTGGAAGACGGAGAAGTTGCAGAGAAACTGGTCGCCGAGCGACGTTTCGAGGTCTTTGACTTCCTCGGGCACGTAGCGCATGCCGCGGAAGAGTTCGACGATCTTCGCGGCGATGCGCCAATAGACGGTCTCGACCTTGGCCTTGGCGGGAAGCTCGAGCAGGCCGAGCGAAAACATGGAGTCGGCTTTCTCGCGTATCTCCTGCGCGTCATGGAGACTTTCCAGGCGGTGCTTGCTTCCGAGCGAGGAATAAATGTCGAGGATGTCCTGCACCACGGGCGGATCGCCCGGTTGCGCGGCCACCTCGGGTCCGCGCGAAACTTTCTCGATGGCCCCGAAGGCCTCGACGACGAGCACGGAATGGTGCGCCGCGATGGCGCGGCCGCTTTCGCTCACGAGCACCGGATGCGCGACCTTTTCCTCACCGCAGACTTCCTGCACTGCCGCCACGACGTCGCGGGCGTATTCGTGGAGCGTGTAGTTCACCGAGCTGTCGAAGGTGGTGCGCGAGCCGTCGTAGTCGATACCCAGTCCGCCACCGACGTCGAGGTAGCCGAGTTCGTGCCCGAGCTTCTGCAGCTTGGCGTAAAACCTCGCCGCCTCGCGCACCGCGCGCTTGATCGTGCCGATATCGGGGATCTGCGACCCGACGTGAAAATGGACGAGTTTGAGACAATGCGCCATGCCTTCGCGGTGGAGCAACTCGCTCGCGCCGACCAGTTCCGCGGTGGACAACCCGAATTTGGCATCCTCGCCGCCGCTGGTCGCCCATTTGCCCGCACCCTTTGTCGCGAGGCGCACGCGCGCCCCGATCCACGGCTCGACACCCATCTCGCGGGCGATCGACAGCACCTGCCCGAGTTCCTCGATTTTTTCCACGACCATGACCAGGCGCTTGCCGAGCTTGCGGCCAAGCATCGCCGTGCGGACGTAGTCGGCATCCTTGTAACCGTTGCAAATGATCAGGCTTTCGGGGTCGGTGTGGATGGATAGCGCGGCGAGAAGTTCGGGCTTGCTGCCCGCCTCCAGCCCGAAATGGAATTCGGCTCCCGCCTCGACGATTTCCTCCACCACTTCGCGCAGCTGGTTGACTTTGATCGGGAAAACACCGCGGTAAACATTGCCGTAGCCCGCGCCGGCGATGGCTTCGGCGAAAGCCTGGTTGACCGTGCGGACGCGATGGCGCAGCAGATCCTGGAAACGCAGGGTCAGGGGAAACGCCAGCCCGCGCGACCGCGCTTCTTCCAGCAATTCCATCATGTCGATCTCGTGGCCGGCCTCGCCGTCCGGCCGCACCACCACGTGGCCTTGGGCATTGACGGAGAAATAAGGCGCGCCCCACCTCTCCACATTGTAGAGCGCCAGCGCCGAGGAAACGTCCCAATCTTTCATTTTCGCGAGCGCGCTAATACGGCCATCTGCCCCGCGGTGCAACCGGAAATCCTCGTGAATTTGCTTTGGCCGGAAATTTTCCCCGTGCAGACTGCCGCCGGACCATGAAAAACGGGCTGCCCCGCATCGAGCACGAGGTCACGGTGATGTTCTACGACACCGATTGCGCCGGCGTCGTGCACAACATCGCCTACCTGCGCTTTATCGAGGAGGCGCGCACGATCATGGCCGAAAAAATGGGCATGCCCCTGCGCAGCATGGTGGAGACGGGACTTTACCCCGTCGTCCTGCGCACGGAGATCGACTACCGCTCGCCGGGAAAGCTCGGCGACCGCCTGGCCGTCCGCGGCGGCGTGAGCGAGTTGGGCCGCGTGCGCTTCTGGGTGAATTTCGAGATCGTCCGCCCCGGGGACAGCGAGGTGCTCGTGACGTGCCGCCAGTCGCTCGCGCTCATCCGCATGCCCGGTGCCAAGGCCGAGCGCCTGCCGGAAGAGTGGTTCCGGTAAACGGGGCAGGAGCATCAAGGCGCGGCCTTGAGCGACCGGGCCACGGCCCCGAGCGCCATGGTCAGTTTTTCCCGCACACCGGGAGCAAACCCGCGTTTTTCGTGAAGCACGAGAAGCTGCATCGCATCGCATCGGAGGAGGCTGGCATTGCCGACCTCGAGGTGCAGGGTGATCCCGCGGGGCTCGCCCCAACCCGCGCTGCGGGCATCCATCGCGCGGTCCATGGCGCCGGATGCGGCCTCGAGAAGCGCCGCTTGCTCGAGATCCAGCGGCATATTCCAGACCGAAAGAACCTCGCGGCGGCGGGCCAGCACGCAACCCTCGATGCCGGGCAAACCGCAACACAGGCGCGGAACGTCGGAGGGTGCGATCTTTTCCTCGGTGTGGAAAATTTCCTGAAGAACCTTGTCCGAACGCAACCCGGCGACGCTCCATGCCTCCTGCGCCCTTTGCATGCGCGGCAAGCCGGCCAGCACCCGCTCGCGCAAGACGCCCCCACCCGGCACGGCGGGCCCCGCCGGCCAGACCTCCAACTCCCGCAGGACATGCAGCGGATGCTTCCCCTTGGGGCGCACGGCGAGGGCTTTGGTCATGACGCAAGAAAAACCTCTTCGCTTCCGCTTTGCAATCCGCTCGTGCCCGCGGCGCCCTTGACCGCGGATGGCTGCGCCTTGATACTGGACACATGTCCAGTTTATTGACAGCACGCCAGCGCCAAGTCCTCGAATACGTCCGGCGGCACCGCACGCGCCACGGCATGCCTCCCACGGTTCGCGAAATCCAGAAGCATTTCGGATTCGCCAGCCCGAACGCAGCCGCCTCGCACCTCCGGGCGCTGGAGCGCAAAAAGCTGCTGCTGCGTGAACGCGGTGCGGCGCGGTCATTGCGCGTGGCCGGCGACGAACGCCGCGAAGTCGAGGGCATTCCCGTTCTCGGCGAAATCCCGGCGGGATTCCCGGACGCACGCGAGCAGCGCGCGGAGGCCTGCGTTTACGCCGACCTCGGTTCGCTCGACATCCCCCACACCGCGCGCACTTTCGCCGTGCGCGTGCGCGGGGATTCCATGACGGGCGCGCACATCCTCGACGGCGACATCGTCGTGCTCGAACTGCGCGAACCGAACCACGGGAACATCGTCGCCGCGCTGATCGACGGCGAGACGACGCTGAAACGCTACCTCGTGCGCAACCGACGGCCGTTCCTCCGCGCGGAAAATCCCGGATATCCGGACCTCATACCCGCGCACGAACTGGTCATCCAAGGCGTGATGATCGCGCTTTTCCGCAAGCCGAAAGACAGCGGGCGTGCAATCCGGCCTTAGAAACCCCGCCGGGTTTCCGCATCGCTCCGGCTCAAATCAAGACTTCGGCGATTTGCACCGCGTTGAGTGCAGCGCCCTTGAGGAGTTGGTCGCCGCAGATCCAGAAAGCCAACCCGTTCTCCATCGCACAGTCGATGCGCAAGCGTCCGATTTCGCAGTCATCCTTGCCCGCGACATTCAGCGGCACGGGATAGCCGTGGCGCGAAGGTTCGTCCACCACGCGGAGGCCGGGCGCTTTTTTCAATGCGGCACGCGCGGCAGCGACCGATACCGGACGCTCGAAGTCCGCGCTCACCGCCACGCTGTGAGCGCGATAGACCGGCACGCGGACGCAGGTGACCGACGCACGAAAATCCGGCAAGCCCATGATCTTGCGCCCCTCGTTTTCCATCTTCATCTCTTCCTTCGTGTAACCGGAATCCAAGAACGCATCGACTTGCGGGATGACATTGAACGCGATCTGCCAAGGATACACCGCGCGCGGAGCTTCCTCTCCGCGGGCCAGCGCCTCGACCTGAATTTTCAATTCCTCGATGGCTTTGGCTCCGGAACCGGAGACGGCCTGGTAACTCGAGGCCCAGAGCCTCTTGACGCCAAACGCCTGATGCAGCGGCCAAAGCCCCATGAGCGTGATCGCGGTGGTGCAATTCGGGTTGGCGATGATGCCCTTGTGCCTGCGCGCCGCATCGGCGTTGATCTCCGGGACCACGAGAGGCACGTCGGGATCCATGCGGAAGGCCGAGGAATTGTCGATCACCACGGCACCGGCTTTGACCGCATGCGGGGCGAATTCTTTAGAGATCGACCCGCCGGCGCTGAAGAGGGCGAAGTCCACGCCGTCGAAAGCGCCCGCATTGAGTTCGCGAACCTCGACAGGGCCGCCCTTGAAATCGAGTTTTTTGCCGGCCGAACGCGCCGAGGCGAGCAGCGTGAGCTTGCCGACGGGAAAATTGCGGCGCTCCAACACCCGCATCATTTCGACACCCACCGCGCCGGTTGCACCGGCGATAGCCACATGATAGTTCCTGCCCATAGGAAAATGGAGAAATTATCACCCCGGCGCCGCGAGGCGAACAAGAAAGCTCAGCCACCGTCACCGCGCGCGCTCGTCGTCAATGTGGGCACGCAAACCTTGCGGGTGATCGAAGGACGAAAAACCGTGGCGACGTTCTCCGTTTCCACGTCGAAATTCGGCCTCGGGAACAAGGAAGGAAGCCTGAAAACACCCACGGGGCGATTCCGCATTGCTCGCAAAATCGGGGGCACCGCACCGCTCTGGACAATTTTCCGCGCACGCAAAAACACGGGTCGGCGCGCCAAGCCCGGCGGCAAGGACGACCTCGTGCTCACACGCATCCTGACCCTCGACGGACTGGAAAAAAGCAACGCCAACAGCCTCGCGCGCTACATCTACATCCACGGAACAAACCAGGAACACCTCATCGGGCGTCCTGCCAGCCACGGCTGTGTCCGCCTTCGCAACCTGGACATGGCCAAGCTTTACCGCCTCGTGCGCAAGGGGTCATTGGTTCGCATTGTTCCTCCGGTTTCCCGACCCCGGTAAGCAAAAACCCCGCCCCGCGGGGATGATTTTCGTTGTCCCGCGCACCCGCTATGGCACAGTCATAGTCTGCAAACCCGCAAAGAAGGGGGTGAATCCAAGAATGAACATCGTCAAAGTGATCGCCATCGTCGCCGTTGCGACCGCTTCGCTCAGCCTCGGCGCCTGCGCCAGCAAACCGAAGCCGGCTCCGGCTCCCGCCAGCTACAGCAAGTAAGCGGCCTTACAAGGGGGGAATAACCCTTTTTCCGACCAAGCCGTGGATTAACCTCCGCGGCTTGGTTTTTTTCTGCCGGGAGGGACACTTACATAGGGATTGTCCCGAGCCGAAAACCGCCAAGGCAACTCCGCGGCCCGCGAGATCCCGATACGCCCATCGGCCACGATCTCCAATTCCCCGCCGCGACGGAAACACCGCGACGAAATCGCGCAAAGGTCCGTCCCGTGATGCCTGCCCGTCACGCCCAACGCGGACGCAAGACGCGCCGGCCCGCCGGTCAACTCGCGCCCGGTTTTTCCGCCGCGCCGCTTTTGCATGGTGCGCAGACCGCGTCGCGGCTCGATCGCACGAATGAGGACAAATCCCTCCTCCTCGCCCTTGGTCAGGACGTTGAACATCCAATGCATGCCGTAGTTGAAATACACGTAAGCCGTCCCCGCGCGATGGCGTGCAACAAATTCACGGGCCGAAGGACGCGTGAATGTATGGCACGCCGGATCGCCCGTGGCGGCATAGGCTTCGCATTCGACGACAATCCCGCTGCACGCCCCCCAAACCAGCTCGCAACCCACCAGAGCCCGTGCGCACTCGACCGGCGACTGCGTGAAAAATTTCCGCGGGATCACAGGGGCACCGGATGATCGACAAACTTGCACGGCACGCGGAACTTTTCCGCCAGATGTCCCGCCAACGATTTCACGCCGAACGTCTCCGTCGCGTAGTGCCCGGCATAGATCACGTTGATCCCGAGCTCCTCCGCGCGCACCCAGCTCCATTGCGGCCCCTCGCCCGTGATGAATGTGTCGATCCCCGCCGCAGCGGCCTTGTCCACCATATCGCCCGCGCCCCCGGTGATCACCCCGACTTTGCGCGGTTTGGCAGGGCCTGCGGCGCAAACCATGGGCTCGCGGCCCGTCGCTTTGTGCACGTTCCGCACCAGCAAATCGAGCGAACCGGAAAACGCTCCCGCCCGTCCGAAACCGAGGAATATTTTCAATCCGCGCAAACCGAGCGCCTTCGCAAGAAGCACATTGTTGCCGACGGCATTGTGAGCATCGAGCGGCAGGTGGACCGAATAGAGGGCCATATCCGCTTCGCGCATCACCTCGAGCTTGCGGCGGAAAACGCCGGTCACTGGCTGGACGCCGGACCAAAACAACCCGTGATGCACGACGAGTAGCGACCCCGTTCCGGATGAGGCGGCCTTTTCGAGCGCCGGCAAACCGGAATCCACCGCGGCCAGCACACGCTTCACGTTCCCGCTGTTTTCCACCTGCAGACCGTTGTGCGCACCGGGATAATCCTCGACCTCGGCCACGCGAAGATAGCGGTTGGCATACGCGACGACTTTGGCGAGATCGGCCATGCGGCATTGTTCCGCCCCGGCGCGGGATTCTTCAATCTTCTTTCATCGAGGACGGCGCGCCGCTAGCTTCGCGCGACCATGCTCAAAGCCGGAATCGTCGGGTTGCCCAATGTCGGCAAGTCCACCCTCTTCAACGCCATCACGCGCACACGCAAGGCGCAGGCGGCCAATTTCCCGTTCTGCACCATCGAGCCCAATGTCGGCATCGTCACCGTGCCGGACAAACGTCTCGACGCGCTCGCCGCGCTCTCCAAGTCGGAAAAAATCCTTCCGACGGCCATCGAGTTCGTCGATATCGCGGGCTTGGTCAAAGGCGCCAGCCAAGGCGAAGGCCTCGGCAACCAATTCCTAAGCCACATCCGCGAGGTCGATGCCATCGTGCAAGTCGTGCGCTGTTTCGAAAACGAGGATATCCACCATGTTGCCGGCGCGATGGATCCCGTGCGCGACATCGAGGTGATCAACACGGAACTGATCCTCGCCGACATCGCTTCGCTCGAGAAACGCAAAGACAAAACGGCAAAAAACGCGCGCGGAGGCGACGCACAGGCCAAAGCCGAGCTGGCGCTGATGGAAAAAGTTCTTCCCCACCTCAACGCGGGAAAACCGGCCATCACCCTCGAACTCGCTCCTGAGGAACGCGCCCTGCTCAAGGGATTTTTTCTCCTCAGCTCCAAACCCGTCATCTTCGCCTGCAACGTGCAGGAAGGCGACTTGGCCAATCTTTCGCCCGATTCCCCCGCCGGAAAGCACGTCGCCGCGGTGCGCAAATACGCCGCCGAGCACATGGGCACCGAGGCATGCGTCATCAGCGCGCAGATCGAGAGCGAACTCGTCGATCTCTCGGCGGAAGAGGCGAAAGACTATCTGCAAAGCCTCGGACTCGAGGAAAGCGGCGTCGGTGAACTCATCCGCAAAGTCTATTCGCTTCTCGGGCTGCGCACCTATCTCACCACCGGACCGAAGGAAACCCGCGCATGGACCATTCGCGCCGGCGACAAAGCCCCCGCGGCCGCCGGAGTCATCCACAGCGATTTCGAGCGCGGCTTTATCGCGGCGGAAACCATCGCTTTCGACGACCTCGTCAAACTCGGTTCCCACGCCAAAGCCCGCGAAGCCGGCAAACTCCGCATCGAAGGAAAAGAATACGTCGTGCAGGACGGCGACGTCATCGAGTTCCGTTTCAACGTTTAACAGTCGTTGTCGGTGCGCTCCGCACGCGTGTGAGCACGGGTGGGGCAGAGCCCCCATGGCGCGCGTAAGCGAGAGGGGTAAAGTCACATTTCGTATGAAACAGACATTACTTATCCTGTCGCTTACCGCGACGCTGGTGGCCGGCTGCGTCACATCGCAACAACCCATGGTGAGCGGCCAGAAGCGCTCGGCCGCTATGTGCCACAGCTGCGGCTGGATGTGGGTGGCTTCAGCAAGTCCCGGCGGCAAGCCGGGAGTCTATCAGATGCCGCACAAGCACTGGAACAATCCGTGTCCGATGTGTGCGAAGACGGCCACGCAATACCTGACCACGAGCAAAATGGAAGGCGTGTGCAGCAAATGCGGCGAACCCATGCGCACGTGCATTGTGGAGATCAAGCCGGCGGCAGCCAAAAAATCATCCTGACGTGGTTGGCCTTGGACGCCGATTCGCAGACGGCGGATCCGATCCGAAGCAAAACGGGCGACCAGGAGGCCGCCCGTTGTGGGTAAACTTTGCGAGGGACTCAGATCGTCCGGCAGAACTGCTCGATGCGATCCAACCCCGTCTTGATGGTCTCGAGGTCGGTCGCGTAGCTGAGGCGCACGGTCTGGTCGTCGCCAAAGGCGACGCCCGGGACGACGGCGACCTCCGCTTTGCTGAGCAAGCGGTCGGCGAAGTTGGTCGAGCTGAGACCGAACTTCGAAATGTTGACGAGCATGTAGAACGCGCCGAGCGGTTTGACCGCCGTGAGATTCGGGATGG
>VEQL01000023.1 GCA_018883245.1 Chthoniobacterales bacterium | reverse complement strand
GGACCGGGTGCATCACGCCTGCACGAGGAGATCCTGACGGTCACGGCTCGCTGGACTCCGCCCGACAAGCGCAACGGTCCTTTAACGCCGCACGGTCGTGATGACGAGGCGCGCACCATGCAGCTCCTGCGCGAGCACTTGGCCCCGGGTCAACAGAAAGAACCTCCGGCCGATGTGCTCAAACGCATCTCGTCCTCGATCGCGCAGGATATCGAGGAACTGCAATCCCACCTGCAGCCGCGTGCCGAGGAAATCATGAAGGAAGTGGTGGAAAAGCTCGGCGCCCGCGGTGAGGGCGAGGCCAAAGAACTGATCAAGCTGCTCGAAGACCAGCGCAAGCGCGTGCTCAAGGAATTGGACCGCAACAAGAACTGGCGCCAGCAAGAGCTTGGCCTCAATGACGACGAACAGCGTCAGAAGGAAGCTGACATCCGCTACTGGCAGGAGTGGCTCGACAATGTCGATGGAGACTTGGCCCGCGAGCCGGCACGCATCCGCGATTTCTACACCGTCAAATCCCACCGCATCGAACCCGTGGGACTCGTTTACCTCTGGCCGGAGAAATCATGAGCGCCGATCCCCGCAAAATCGCCATCTCCGAGCATCAGCGCTGGCTGGGGTATTTGCAGCCAGAGGGATTGGTGGTTTCGCCGGTGGCTTTGGTGGATTCGCAGGTGCAGATCGATCAGGGCCAGCTCAATGCAATCCATGCGCGCTTGCTGGAGAGTCTCGATGAAATTGATGGGCGGCCGGTCATTGCGGACTTCGTCAAATTCGCTCGTGAGTTCTTGGGATGGGAGGACGAACTGCTCTCGATTTTCTCGGTTTCCGATGAAGTGCCTGATGCGCTCAAGGTCAGCACGGGCGAGGAGGGAGAGTTGCTCGCTCCTACTGCGGCCTACCGTTTCTTTCAGCCTGCCGAGGACCAGAGCCCGTGGCTCCTTCTGGCGAAACAACTTCCGCCGGGCACCGACCTCGATGCGGTGCCGGAGAGCACCCGCGGATGGTCGGCCACGCCGCAGCAGAAGTTCGAGCGTTTGTTGCGCGAGACGGGTGTGCCCATCGGGATTCTTTGCAATGGCGACCAACTCCGTCTCGTCTATGTGCCCAAGGGCGAGAACGCCGGTTCGATCACTTTTCCGATCGGCTTTCTTGCCGACTTGCCCGGGCGCGTGGCTGCGGTGGCGCTCGAGATGCTGCTTTCGCATCGTCGCTTGATCACTGTGCCCGCGGGCGTGCGTCTTCCCGATTTGCTCAAGCGCAGCCGCGACTACCAAGCCAATGTCTCAACCGAGCTATCCGGCCAAGTGCTCGAGGCGCTCTACGAATTGGCCCGCGGTTTCCAAGCCGCCGATGAGAAATCCAACGGGCAGCTGCTCTCCGCTGTCTGGGAGCGTGATCCGCAGGAAATCTACGGCGGCCTCGTCTCGACACTGCTGCGTCTCGTCTTCCTGCTCTACGCCGAGGACCGCGGTCTCATGCCTTCCGGTGAACTTTACCAGCGCAACTATTCTGTCGGTGGACTCTTCGACCAACTACGGGCGGACCATCAACAGCACCCGGACACGATGGATAATCGCTTCGTTGCTTGGCCGCGTTTGCTCACGCTTTTTCGTGCTGTGCACAAAGGCTCGCGGCATCCCTCCATGCGATTGCCTGCCCGCCGCGGGCATCTTTTCGATTACGACCGTTATCCATACCTCGAAGGGCGTGCATCGAGGACAGATGCCTTGCCCGAGCAATTGCCGCGGCTCTCCGACGGGGCCATCTATCGCATCCTCAATTTGCTGCTGTATCTAGATGGCGAGCGCCTGAGTTACCGCACGCTCGATGTGGAACAGATTGGCTCTGTTTACGAGACGATCATGGGCTTTGAGGTGCAGAAGGCGCCGGCTCGCATGATTGCACTCAAGCCGGCCAAGGCCCACGGCGCGCCGGTGCATGTGTCCCTCGAGGCTTTGCTCGAAAGCAAACCAGCCGACCGCGCCAAGTTTCTGGCCGAGGTGGCCGATGCCAAGATCGCGGACAAAGCCGCTACGGCATTGAAGGATGCAGGCACCGCCGAGGAATTGTTGGCGGCATTGGGCAAGCGCATTGACGTGCGCGCCACACCTCATCCTGTGGCCGCGGGATCGATCATTCTGCAACCGACCGATGAACGCCGACGTTCTGGTTCACATTACACGCCGCGGTCGTTCACCGAACCCATCGTGCGCAAGACGCTCGAGCCGGTGCTCGATCGGTTGGGGCGTCATCCCAAGCCCGAGGATATCCTTGATCTCAAAGTAGCCGACATTGCAGTAGGTTCCGCAGCGTTTCTCGTTGAAACAGCGCGTCAGCTGGCCGACGAACTGGTCGCCTCGTGGCATTTCCACAAATGCGTTCCGAGGATTCCGCCGGATGAGGATGAACTGCTCTATGCGCGGCGGCTCATCGCACAGCGCTGTTTGTATGGGGTAGATCGCAATCCGATGGCAGTCGATCTGGCCAAGCTCTCGCTTTGGCTCGCCACTATGGCCAAGGACCATCCGTTCACTTTTCTCGATCATGCGATCAAGTGCGGAGATTCGCTCGTCGGACTGACCAACAAGCAGATTGCTGCGTTCCACTGGGATCTCGATGCAGCCAAAGACCGCGTGCTCGGGCAGGACAAACTCGAGGCACAGATCTCCAAGGTGTCTGAAGAGCGCAAACGCATCTTGGATTTTCCCGAGGACACAGAGGCTGCGGTGCTGAAGAAACGGGACTTCCTCGTAGCGGCGGATGGTGCTGCGGAACAGTTGCGCCATATCGGCGATCTTGTTATTGCCGCGTTCTTTGCTGGCAGCAAACCGCGGGAACGACAGCAACTGCGCGATGAATATTTGCAGAACTACCTCGAGCTGCTTAAAGGAGATGCGCAGCAGCTCAAGTGGAAAGTCGAGACGCTCAACGTGCTTTATGGCGGGCAACATCCGGTTCGGCCGTTTCACTGGGAGATCGAGTTTCCAGAGGTCTTCTCACGAGCGAACCCTGGGTTTGATGCAATCGTGGGAAATCCACCGTTTGCAGGGCATTACTCTTTGTCTTTAGGAAACCACACAAATTATCCTAACTACCTCCGAGCAATTATCCCGGCCACTTCTGGCAAGTGTGATCTCGTAGCATTCTTTTTTCGAGCTGCGTTTGCTCTCTTGAGAGACAATGGATGCTTTGGATTAATTGCTACCAATACCATTGCGCAAGGTGACACACGCTATTCAGGACTCACGCAGATTTCTCTTATGCGCGGAGAAATCTATGCAGCCAGATCGCGCGTGCCTTGGCCTGGGGATGCTGCGGTTCAGGTTTCTACCGTCTGTGTGTCCAAGGGCATCCTGCAAATTCAACCAATCCTCGACGGAGTCGTCGTGAGACGAATAAGTGCATTTTTAAAAGACTTTCCGATCGACGAAGACCCAAAACACATTGCGGGCTATCGCTCGTTCACATCTTTCCAGGGCTGTGTATTACGAGGCAATGGCTTCTTATTTGACGACGCGAACGACGATGCGTCGCCGGTTTCTCTACGCGAAAAAATCCTAGAGGAAGACCCGAGCTACGAACGCGTGATACCCCAAATCATATCAGTTGATTATTTTTACGATGACCAGCAGCCGGCTCCCAAATACGCAATCTACTTTTCTAATTGGGAGAAGCCAGATGCGGAGAAGTGGCCGGCAGCATTTAGAATTCTCGAAGACAAAGTTCTGCCGTATCGGCATTCGCTGACAGCCAAATCTGCGGAAGGACAAGCAAGCACGAAGTGGTGGCAGTTCAACTATCCATCATCACAACTGCACGAATTCCTCGAGCAAAACGGATCTATTTTTTGTATCGCGAAGACCAGTAGCACATTTGCACTTTCCAAGGTGAAAGCGGGCAGAATTCTTTCTCAGTCGCTGATTGGCTTCACAACAAGCAAATGGGCTGCTTTTGCGATTCTTCAATGTCGTAGTCACGAAACGTGGACAAGGTTTTTTGCTTCATCATTAGAAGATCGCCAACGCTACACCCCGTCCGATTGCTTCGAAACTTTCGCTTTCCCCGCAGATTGGGATGCCAGCGATTCCTTAGAGCAAACCGGCAAGCGCTACTACGAGTTCCGCGCCGACTTGATGGTGCGCAACAACGAAGGCCTTACCAAGACCTACAACCGCTTCCACGACCCCGACGAGCAATCGCCCGACATCACAAAACTCCGCGAACTTCATGCCGCGATGGACCGCGCCGTGCTCGATGCCTACGGATGGAGCGACATCCCGACCGATTGCCAATTCCTGCTCGACTACGAAGAGGAAGAAGAGAACAGCAACGACACCGGCCACGGCCGGCAAAAGAAAAAACCGTGGCGCTACCGCTGGCCCGACGAAGTGCGCGACGAAGTCCTCGCCCGCCTCCTCGCCCTCAACGCCCAACGCCACGCCGAAGAAGTCGCCGCCGGCCTCGCCCCGGGAATGGAGAAGCCGAAAGCGACAAAGCAAAAGAAAGCAAAGCCAAAAGCCAAGGCGTCGTCCGGCCAACAGGATCTTGAACTTATTTAGACGACACAACCCATGCCTACGATCATCAACGACCGCTATGCACTGATGGCCAACCCGCGAGCCGGAAGGTTTGCCGACATCCATCGTGCATCCGACCTGCAGGGAGACGGCAGAGTGGTGGCAGTTAAGTTTTTCCGCAACGGCATGCCGGACGATGCCCTGATCCGTGAGAGCTTCGATCGGGAGAGTCGGCGTCTTGTCGAGCTGATGCACGAGAACATCGTCAAGATGCTCGACTACGGGATCGACAAAGAGAGCGGCCGGCCGTTTTTGGTCCTCGAGTGGGCGGGAGACCCTATCGGGGATTGGTGGAAAAAGAACAGGCCCGGACGGGTAAAATGGGACGATTTCTACGCGGAGATCGGAAGGCCGCTGCTCGAAGCATTGGCGTTTGCCCACTCGCGGGAAACAGTCCACCGCGAGTTGAAGCCGTCGGACATTTTGCGCGATGACAACGGGCGCATCCGTCTGGCGGATTTCGGCATCGCCAAGTTTCCCGAGTTCTTCGACACCGAGCTGGATATCGATGCCTTTCTCAAGGACAAGCAGCCTTTCGCGCCGATTGATGGCTACGATGCCAACTTTTCATACGCGACGGATGTGTTTGCGTTCGGCGCGATTGCCATCGCCTTCATGGACGGCCTGAAGGTTGAAACTTGGGACCAGCTCTACTCCGCCCTGAAGCTTTGCACAGCCCCCGCAAATGTGCGGGATGTTATCGAGGAGTGCCTGGCCAAGCATGCCAATGAACGGCCGGGGAGCGCCTTGGTGCTGCAGTCGAAGCTGCGCAATGCCTTGGCCGATGCACAAAAACAACAGCCGAAGAAAACATGCCATTTCATCCTGACCAAGAAAGCTGAAGCCGACTTGCGCGCCATTTTCGGAGAACGCCTCAGCGCCGCTCAAGTATGCGAGCGTCTGGAGAGGGATTTCACCGAGATCACTTGCATAGAAAAGATGAAAGAGGACGCGCGTAGGGATGGTGCACCGCGCGGGAGGACGCCCCATAGATACAGATTCTACGGTGAGACGCTCACTCTCATGGTCGTTGCGGATGACGAGACCCGGGCCAAGCTCCTTGTTCTCGCGTGCTATCGCGACTCTTCCTTTGACCAACTCGAGCAATCGAGAAACAAGGCGTGGTCAGCGCCTTTTCAGCTGCAAGCCGGTGAATGGGCCAACCGATCTGCAGGAAAGTCGTTCATCGAAGCTCTCGAGGAAGCGCTTGATGACCACGAGCGGCGAATCGCCAGCGACCGGCTAGGCAAGAAAGCCGAGGAGTTCTTTTGGACCTGGAAGAAAGTTTTGGACTTGCGCCTCGATCACAGTCGGAAAGGGCGCACTTACCACTACTCCGGCTACGAGCTGGACGGCGATCGGATCACCTTTCAGTTGGAAGAGAATCCGGACGGAAACGAAATCGAGGAGATCTGGAAAGTCGTCGGGTCTAAAGTTTCCGGCCTCGTCGAGTCTGTGGGAGAAAGGTCTCTCACCCTTCTGCCGCTGGGCGAGGATTACACCGCTCCGAAGAATAAAAAGGGACGATTGACAATCGACGCGGGTGCGACCGAGCGGCAGATCAGAAAGCAACAGCAAGCTCTTGAGGCAATCCGTGATCCCAAGGCCGAGAACGCATCCCGGCTCCGGGCGCTCATTCTCAATCCCGCCGGCTGCACAGCCGCGGCCGTGCCGACCCAGGCGCCCAAATGGTTCAACCCGCAGATCGACGAGAACAAGAGAGAGACAATCTCAAAGGCTCTCGCGGCTAACGATCTCTTCGTCGTGGAAGGTCCCCCCGGCACGGGCAAAACAACCTTCATCGCGGAGTTGATCCTGCAACACCTCAAGAAGTGGCCGGAAAAAAGGATTCTGGTCACATCACAGACGCACCTTGCCGTCGATAATGCCATCGAGCGCGTGGCGCAACTTCGCCCGGATCTGAAAATCGTGCGCATCGGATATGCGGAAAAGAAGGTGTCGGAGACGGCGCAAGGCTATCTGCTGCAGAAGCGGGTGGAGGAGTGGAGTAAGCGGGTGAGGGAGCAGGCTGCCTCTTTCCTGAAAGAAACAGCGAAGTCAGAGGGCGTAGACATAGCAAAAATACAATTATGGCTTGGTCTCTCACTGCTGCTAGCTGACCGCAAGAGTCTCAAGCAAGTTCAGGAGGCCGAGGACGCGCTCACGGAGCATGCCGGTGTTCTTCGTTACGAGCTGGACGACGCCGATGAAAACGGTGTGCCGCGGTGCCAAGGAGAAGCTGCTGATGAGAAACGAGCCGAGCTGCAACAGGTGGAGATGGACTTGGAGGAGCGCCGCAAAATGCGTCAGGAGCGCTCGAAAATCATGCGGTCCAACAAAGAAAAATTTATCAAGATGCATCCGGATTGGGCTGAGCTGGCCGAATTGCCGGACGCTGAACTGGCGGTATGGCAGAAAGATCTTTCCGGAGAGGATGAAAGAACTGCCAAGTTCCGCAGACTGTTCGAGTTGAGTTCCGAATGGATCCAGCGCTTCTTCCTCAAAGAGGACTGTCAAGGTGCGATCTTGGCTGATTCGGATGTCGTTGCCGGGACCTGCATCGGTGTGGAGTCGTCTTTGGCCGATGAGGACGAGTTTGGTTTGTGTATTTTGGACGAAGCTTCGAAAGCGACCGTGACGGAGGCGCTCGTCCCGCTGAAACGCTGCTCCAAATGGATCCTGGTGGGAGACCGCCTGCAGCTTTCACCCTTCATCGACGCGCAGTTCAGAAATCGCAGATTCCTCGAAGAAAACGAAGTCAGCATGGATGTCTTCGAGCAGACCCTTCTCGAGAGATTGCTCGAGCACAACATTCCTGAGGATTGCCAGTCGATCCTTACGCGGCAGCACCGGATGATGCCAGCGATCGGCGATTTGGTGAGCAAAGTCTTTTACGAGGGCAAATTGGAGAGCGTGAGGACGGAGAGCAGTGTCGATCTTTCCATCGCGATACCAAAGCCCGTGACATGGTTCTCCACCTCCGGTGAGGACGGTCGTCGCGAGCAGCAGTCCGGAACGAGCGTCCTGAATGTTCTCGAGGCGCGTTGGATAGCCAAACTCCTCGAGAGGATCGATTTTGTCTGCGGAAACTCGAAGGGGGTGCGCAGTAAGCCGCACGTTGCCGTCCTCTCGGGCTACGCGGCACAGCGGGACCACATTCTCGGCAAACTCAACAGTTTGCGTCTAAACAATCTTCATCTCGAGTGCCACACAGTGGACAACTATCAAGGTCGGGAAGCCGACATTGTTATCTTCTCGGTCACACGTTCGAACAACTCTGGCAAACCAGGGTTTCTCACTGACAAACGGCGTATCAACGTCGCGCTTTCGCGTGCGCGGGACTACTTGCTCATCGTCGGCGACTCTGCATTCTGCGCCAATCTCACTGCGGCGCCATCTTTCGGAAAGGTGCTGACCCACATTGCAGCCAATCCCGAGACCTGTGCGATCAAGGAGGGAATCCAATGACAACCGAAGAAATTGCCGCGCGACATTCAAGCGTGCCGGGCTACACCTTGATCGATGTAGCCGAAGTGGCTTTGCCTATTTGGCGCATTGAGGTCGAAGCACTTGTCATTGCCAAAAAGGAAGTCGCGCTCGTTGATGAGTTTATTTTGCGCAGCATCGGCGCAGGTCTCTCGTCCGTATCTCAGTTAAGTGGATTCCTTGGGCTCAACGAGAAGTTTCTGCGTCGTAGATTGAGCGGCCTGATGTCTTCCGATTGTGTGCTCTACGGGCGTGTGGCAGGGGCGGGCGGAGCTTCCTTGTCTTTAACAGCAAAGGGGGTCAAATCTCTCTCCACCCTTAGAGAAGAGACGGCGCGGCGCGAGGTTCTCGCTTACCTCTATGACGGAATTTCGCGTCATCTCATAACTCTACCGAGGGGCGGAGAGGTCTTGAGGAGGCCGAAAGAAATTCAGGCGTGGGGCTTGGTCGAGGTTCCCCCTCTGCCTGGAACGCCGCCTACCGACGAGACGTTGCGAGCCCAGGATTTCAATTCATGCATTCCCTCGCAAATACGAAAGAGGTCGCGCATTCACCAAGTGTTGTCGCTCGAACGTATTGGCCAGCGGCAGAAGTATTTTCGCGAGGCACGAATGCTTGTTTACAAAGGCTCCAGTGGCGAGGACCTGAAAGTTTCCTTTTTCTCGGTTCATGGCAGGCCGCTGCCTGAAATCGATGCGGCGTTCACCAAGAAGGGAGGCGTCCAGAGGCTCAACTTGCCGAGGCAAATCAACGATTCTCGCGAAGCGCTGGCTCATCTGGCCAAAGATCCCCTTGTCAGCGCCGGTATTGCGGCCGAACAACGGATCACTCCGGCTGCCAAGCGGAAAGCCGAAGAGGCAGCGAGGGACAACACGCTGCTTGCCTCCAAGATTGGCGAGGCGGAGCAAAAGCTGAAGGATCCCGAGACTGAAACGGAAGCTCAGTCATTGAAAAAAGAAGTCGAGCAACTGAGAGAGCAGCTAGCCGTGGTGCAAAAGCAGCAATCCAAGACCGATCTGCGCAGGCTGACTGTATACGAGCATCCCGCGGTGCTCGATCGAGCCTTGAGAGACACCTCCAAGAGAATGATGCTGGTTTCGCCGTGGATTTCCGACGATGTCATGAACGACCGCCGGATAGAGGCCATTCACGTCCTCGCTTCCCGAAACGTTGAAGTCTACATCGGCTACGGAATCGACGATACAAACGATAGGAGGGCGGGCAAGGACAAGGATCCCGAAGACACAAGAGCCTATAAAGAGCTTAAGGAACTCAGCCGCAAATATCCGACCCTTCATTTGGTAAGGCTGGGCAACACCCACGCCAAACTGCTCCTGATGGACTCCACGTTTGCGGTGGCCGGGAGCTTCAATTGGATGTCATTCAAGGGCGACAAGAAAAGACAGTTCAGAGAAGAGATCAGTTACATGACCACGGACAAGGATTTCGTTGATCAACAGTTTGAGTATCATTTGCAAAGATTTGAAGAGTCTGCGCCAACCCAGCGTCCCCGGCACAGGAGGCGCTAAAGGCTCTGTTTCGGTTGGCGGGATCCACTCCGCCCGAATAACAGTGTTCAAGGAAACGCAAAGCATTTTATAACATTCCATTGAAAGATTCCAAAAAAATCTTTAAGAAGAGTGGTATGAAATCCCAATCGATCAAGTTCGGCCCGTCGATCAGCCGGCTTTTGGCTTGGGTCCAAATGCGAGGCATCGAGCGGGCCACGAATGAGGAAATTCGTGCCGCTTTGCGTCTGACTACGGATCAAGTGCGCCAGCTCATGACGCGGTTGAACCGCAAGGGCTTGGCGATTCTGCTGCAACGCGGCCTGTGGTTGCTGCCGCCGAAACTTCCGCCGGGCGGACGTTGGTCGGTGCCGCCGGACGTGATCCTGCGTCATCTTTTCGACGCGAAAGGCGGTGACTATCAGGAGACCGGACTCGGGGCATTGCAATACCAGGGGCTGACCGACCAGGTCGCCAATGTGATGACGGTTTACAACACGCTCTTCACCGGGCGCCGCACGATCGGCGGGCTGCCTTTTCAATTCATCGAGGTGGCGCCGGAGCGCTTGGGCGCGCTGGACAAAAAAGCGCTGCCGCAACGGCGCGTGGGATCTTTGCCGCGGGTGATCATGGATGCGGTTTACGATGCGGCGCGTTTCGGGACTTTGCCCGCGGCTTACCGTTGGATTCGCGAGCGCAAAGACGAACCTCGCTTTCTCGACAACTTGGCGGCGTGCGCCGTGGCACATGGGGATGCGGGCACCTGCCGGCGCATTGGTGCGGTGATGGAATTGCTGGATGCGGGTGCCGTGGCGCGGCGCAAGCTGCAACGCGCGGTGTCGCCGGTGCGGACTTTCATTCCGCTCGTGCCGGGGCGCGGCACGAAGGGATCAACATTGCGCAACTGGGGCATCATCGTGAACGACCGGAGGTGGCTCGATGAGTGAGTGGATGCCATCGCTCGAGCGCTGGCTCGGCAGCCGCGGCGAATTGCAGGCGGCGGTGGAGTTCACCGCGGCGAAAACCGGATTCCAACCGGCATTGGTCGAGAAAGATTTCTGGTGCTCGGTCGTGCTTGGACGGCTCTACGCGACGGAGGAATGTCCGCTGGTGTTCAAAGGCGGCACCTTGCTGAGCAAGGCTTACGTGGCCTTCAATCGCATGAGCGAGGATTTGGATTTCACCTTGCCGACCGCGCCGGGCATCACCCGCGGAGTGCGCAGCAAGCGGGCGCGGGAAGTCGGTGCGTTGGTGGAAACAGCAACGGTCGGATTGCTGCGGACCGATGAGAAAGGATGGCAGAGCTTCAACAGCTCGACCCAGCATCGCATCACGCTCTGGTATCCCTCGGTGTTCGGCGGCGAGGGTTCGATCAAGTTGGAGGTCGGACAGCGCGAGGAACCGATGCGTGAGATTGCTGCGGTGCCGCTGGCCACCTTGTTGCGGGATCCGCTCTTCGACGAAGAGGGTGTGCAGCCCGTGATGGCGGCGAGCCTGTCCCGCGAGGAAGCGTATGCAGAAAAGGTGCGGGCGGCGCTGACGCGCGACGAGCCGGCGCCGCGGGATTTGTTCGATCTCGATTATGCCGTGCAGGAGGGCGTGCTTGATTGGGAGGACGCGGAGTTCCTTCGTCTGGCCGCCCGCAAGGTCGCGATGGAAAAGGACATGGATTGGCTCGCGGCGGAACGCCTCGAGACCTTTCAGCGGCTGATCGAGGGCGAACTGCGCCCGGTGCTGCGTCCCGACACATTTGCGGCTTTTGATTTCACCCGATCTGTCGCAACACTGGAGAATCTGGCCGCAGCTTTGCGGAAGCATTGGCCGGCCGAATAACCGTTTACCTCATGGCCAAACGCAAACCCCCCGAATATCAGGCCGCGCCGCCCGAAGCGCCGCCTCTGGCCGGGGCCAGCGCGACGGATATTCGCAAGAAGCTTGTTGAAGCTTTGCTCCTCGATCTGGTCGGGCCATCAAATACTCACGCCTTCGCGCACGAGCTGCTCCCGCAGTCGCCGCGACGTTGGTATCTCACGGGCTTCCTCGTTCCGCGCAAGGGATCGAGCGAGCACCGCGCTTCCAAGGACGAGGAACTTGAAGAAGAGCAAGGCTTCAAGAAGGAAGGCGACGATCAAGGCGATGCTACGGACAAAGTGGCGGAGACAAGCCTGTTGGCGTGTTCGATGGGGATGAGTGTCATGTTACCTCCTGGGCAGAACGAAATCGAAGTGACCTGCCGCTGGGGCGATTACTACGTGGAGAAATCCGGCGGGAAAGCCTCCGAGAAGGAGGTCGATGAGGAAGTCATCGATAAGGCTTACGAGGAGGAATTGGCGAAAGACTTGGCGTTGGTAGAGCACGAGGTCAGTAAAGCCGAGGAAACGAAGGGCGACCAAGGCCAGTGGAAGGGTTTCCGGCGCGAGTCGCGCGAGGAACAAACGACATTGATCCTCGAGGGTGACAGCGGACGTGTTGACTTGGACCTGCCCAACAGCGTAGGGCTCAAGGTTGTGGGTAGCTGGCAAGCGCTCCACGGACTGGCCGCAAACGGTATTCCCGACGGCACCCGCACCGTTTCGGTGTTTCTGGTGAATGATCGCCCTACGTCAGGCCGCGTGACCTACAAGGAAACCGTTTTCCAAGCTGAACTCGAACTCAAGACGGCCAAGGGTTTCTTCGGTCGGCCCGATCTGCGCGGTGCAGCCCGCGGACTGGAGGCTGACGCGGACGACCGTATCGCTGACCTCCACTATCGCGATGCGCTGGAATATGCGGTTGGGCACGGCGTCTCGGTCGAAACTGAACTCGGCCTGGATGGTGTCTGTCGCTTAGCGCGCACGACTTTTATCCCGATGGAACAGGTTCCGCGCATGGATCACGCCGGATCGGAAACGATAGGTGACGTGGAACTTGGTATGGAAGCTCTGGCTGAGATGGCCACTCCGGATGAAGTGCAGGTCAAGCTCGGTGGCTTGGTGGCAAGCTACCGAGGCTGGATTGAGCAGCAGAGGAACAGCCTCGCGCACGAATCGCTCACGGATTCCCAGCGGGAGACGGCCAACGATTTGCTTCAGCTTGCCAACACGGCATCCGAGCGGATCGAGGCCGGTATCGAGACGCTCAAGGACCCAAACAATCCGTCTTGTCTTCAAGCATTCCGCATCGCCAACCGGGCCATGGCTCGGGCAGCGCGGCAGCGCTTTGCGGTGCAACAAAGTAAGGATCCGAAGGACGTGGACCGACCAAAGTGGCGCGTCTTTCAGTTGGCCTTTCTGCTCATGAATCTCCGCGGCATGGACGATCCGGCGAACTGGGATCGGAGGACGGTCGACCTTCTCTTTTTCCCGACCGGCGGCGGCAAGACCGAGGCCTACCTTGGACTCGCAGCCTTCACCCTCGTCCTCCGGCGTCTGAAAAATCCGGGCATCGCTTCGGCCGGCGTGTCGATCATCATGCGCTACACACTGCGCCTGCTGACCCTCGACCAGCTCGGCCGCGCCGCAGCCCTCATGTGCGCGCTGGAAATGGAGCGCGAGAAGAACAAGCAACTGGGGACTTGGCCCTTCGAAATCGGGCTTTGGGTCGGGTCGGCGGCCACACCCAATCGCATGGGGAGAGCCAATGACACTTCACCGGGGGCGGCTAATTCGGCGTATTCCAAGCTGACGCAATTTCACAACAACGCCGCGAAATACTCTTCGCCGATCCCGCTGGAGGAGTGCCCATGGTGCGGAACACCGTTTGTGCCCGATTCCTTTCAGCTCGATCCTCCGGGGTCACGGAATCCAGATAATCTTTTGGTCGCCTGCCACAATATGCGGTGTGAGTTTTCCGCGGCCCGTGGCGCTCGCTTGCCAATTGTCGGCGTAGATGAGCCGATCTATCGCCGGTTGCCGTGCTTTCTGATCGCGACGGTGGACAAATTTGCCGCGCTCCCGTGGACAGGGCGCTCCGGTGCATTGTTTGGCAAGGTCGAGCGCTACGACGACAAGAAGGGATTCTTCGGACCATGCGACCCCAACCAAGGTAAGCCCCTGCCGAATCGTTCCTTGTTGCCCCCGGACCTCATCATCCAGGACGAGTTGCACCTAATTTCCGGACCACTCGGCACCGTGGCCGGGATCTACGAGACGGTCATCGAGCAGCTTTGCCAGCGGGATCTGGGAGAAGGCAAGACACAGGTGCCCAAGATCGTGGCTTCCACGGCGACGGTTCGTCAGGCGGCGCGGCAGATACGTGCCCTGTTCGGCCGCGAAAGCACCTCGATCTTTCCCCCGCAGGGACCGGATCGCAACGATTCGTTCTTCGCCCGCACGGTGCCGGTCACCGAGAAGGATCCCGGTCGTCTCTATCTTGGTATCGCAGCACAAGGCCGCAGCATGAAGGTGGCTTACCTCAAAACCTGTCTGGCTCTCCTCTCTGGGTGCGAGGTTCTCTATCGCGCCGCGGGCGGAAAGTCTGCCGATAATCCCGCGGACCCCTACATGTCGCTGCTGTCTTACTTCAACAGCTTGCGTGAATTGGGTGGCAGTCGCCGTATTGCCGAGGACGAAATCACTTCGCGGTTGCAGATCTATTGGAAGAGACGGCGGCGCGAACCCGAAGACAAACTCTTCTGCTCGCGGACTATCAAACGCACGCCGCTTGAACTGACCTCTCGCGTCGAAACGGACGAGATTGCCAGGGCGCGGCGCGAACTGGCGCTGGCTTTCGATAACCCAAGCCATACGGACATGGCTCTGGCAACCAACATGATCTCCGTGGGTCTTGATATTGGTCGCCTCGGCTTGATGGTCGTCTTCGGTCAACCAAAGACCACTTCGGAATACATTCAGGCCACCAGCCGTGTCGGGCGCTTGCGCGACAAGCCTGGACTGGTTGCCACGCTGCTTAACCCGCACAAGCCCCGGGACCGTTCGCATTATGAGCGCTTTTCCCACTACCACGGAACTTTTTACCGCAGTGTCGAATCAACCAGCGTCACGCCGTTCTCGCCTGGAGCACTCGATCGCGCTTTGGCGGGTGCACTGGTCGGGCTTTGCCGTCATAGCATTATGCGTTTAGAGCCCTACCTTGGAGCTGGAGCAGTCGAGCAATACTATGCCGATTTACAGGAAATCGTGCGTGTCTTTGCTGCTCGAGCCGCAGCCCACGACGCGAGTCTCTCGTCTGCCGAGCTTCAAGAGATTGCTGACCGCGTTGACGATCAGGCCCAAGCCCTGTTGGCGGATTGGTGCCAAATCGCAAGAGAGCAAGCCGCCCAAGGCGTCGACCTGAATTACCAAAAGTATGAGGACCGGGTAAGTTCCTCGGTGCTACTTCGCGACTTCCTCGATCACGAGCTAACCTCGAAGGAAGAAATTTATCTTCGCTTCCGCGCCAACCGTTCGATGCGCGAGGTTGAAACGCCGGTGGACATCATGCCGGAGAAGTCACCGATCGGAACGCAACCAACGCCATGAGCCGCCAGCAATTACGCGCCAATCAACTCATTCACACCTTCGGGCCCGGCTCGATGGTGGACCTTCCGGCCAGCTCGATCATCGTTGCGGGCTTGGAGCGGTGGTCTTACGACAACTCCAAAGTCTGCGACGTAATCGAGCCGAGGCTTTCGGCCAAGATCGGCAAAATTTTCGGGCGGAAGTCTCTCCCGATGAAATGCCCGCCCCCTTCGCCGGAGAATGTCTTTGTGCAGGGCCAGCGTCCCTCCGGTGTGGGAGGATACGTGTTTCCTCACTGGTTTATCGTGCAATACGTCGAGCTTTCCCCCAACAAGCACAAGAGACGGAGGTTGGTCTACAAAGACGAACTCAACGACCGTTCCAGATTCCTCGTTGATGACCAAGCCCGGTCCGTGGTGCCTGTGCGCTTCGTGCGAGCCTGTCGCAAGGGCCATGTCGGTGACATCCAGTGGCGAGCGTTCGTCCACCGTGGGGAAGACATGTGTTTTCTCCCCATGTGGATGGAGGAGCGTGGGACAACCGGAGATTTGTCGGACATCTGGATCGTCTGCCAGTGCGGTGCGAACCGCTGCGTGCGTGAGGCGACGCATCAAGGCGCTTTGGGCAAATGCAATGGAAGTCGTCCATGGCTAGCTGATTTCGATTCCGAAAATTGCGGAGAGGACAACCGCCTGCTCATCCGCACAGCGAGCAACGCATATTTCGCTCAAGTCATGTCGGTGATCTCGATCCCCGACACAATGAGCAAGGCCGAAGAGAAAGTGCTGCCTTTGTGGGAAAGCCACTTTTGTAAGATCGATTCCTTGGAAAAACTGCGGACGGCTCGTGACATCGTGCCCGACGTGGCTAATGCGCTCGGCGAGCTGTCCGATGGCGATGTCTACGCCGTCATTCAGACAATTCGCGAAGGCAAGTCGGTCTCCGCGGTGGCAAAGCCAGTCAAGGAACTGGAGTTCGATCGCCTGTGCGGATCGTCCAGCGAAGCAGCTGGTGACAAGGCTGAGGGGGATTTCTTCGCCAGAGAACTAAGTCGCTCAAAGTGGGACGATCCACGACTCGCCGCACTGGAGAAGGTCGTGCTGGTGCAGAAGATGCGCGAGGTGGCGGCTCTGATTGGTTTCACGAGATTTGAGCCGGTTACCAGCGATTTGCTGGGCGAGTTGGAACTTAATGTGCAGAGGGCGGCGATCTCGAAGCACAACAATTGGATTCCAGCGGTCGAAAACCGCGGTGAGGGCGTGTTTCTTAAGATCAGCGCAGACGCGGTCGCAGCTTGGGCGATCACGGACCCCGTTATCCAAAGGGCCGAAGAGTTGGAGCGGTCTTTCCAGCTGTGGCGCTCAAATCATCCCAACAGCAAGCAGGTGTTCCCGGGAGCGGCTTACATCATGTTGCACACCTTTTCGCACCTCCTCATCAGCGCTATATCCCTGGAATGCGGCTATCCTCTTTCCTCGCTCAGGGAGCGAATCTACGCGCCAATGCTTGGCCTCGCGGAGATGGCCAACTCCTACGGTATCCTGATCTACACCTCATCCAGCGGGGCGGAAGGAACACTTGGCAGTCTGGTGCAGGCGTCACGCAGCATCAGGAAGCATACCCTTCGCGCCTTCGAACTCGGGGCGCTTTGCTCCAACGATCCGGTTTGCTCCAGCTCGATTCACGCAGATGAGGATGCCGGCTCGCTCTCCGGCAGCGCTTGCCACGGGTGCGTATTTATCTCCGAGACTTCCTGCGAGAGGTTTAACCAGTTTCTCGATCGTTCTTTGGTCGTGCCGACGATCGATCGCGGTAACGCGGCTTTCTTCAAACCGTGAGCACCGAGTCGCACGACTCCAGCCTAGAAGTCCTGCTCACATCCACGCCCCGCGTGTTGGACACGCTAGCCGTGGCCCTGCGTGAAGGCCCATTACGCCAATCGGTCACCCGCGGACTGGTTGAAAATGTCGTCGGAGCCGAAGTCTCTCGTATTTATCCGCCACTGGCCGCCGCTTTCTCAGCCGGATGTCCGACGGGGGTGTTGGCCGACATGTGTGAAGCTTTTGCCCGGGTTCTAAAGAGCAAAGCATTGCAGCGTGACAGCACGGATCTCGTGCTAAGCGGACCCGATGTTCCCGGGGTGCACGTTGTCGATACGGCAACCGTTGCCCGGAGCCTGTTCCGCGAAGCACGGAGTGACGTCATCGTGTGTAGTTACGTGATTTTCCTCGATGAGGAGTTTTTCGCGGAGCTTGCTCAGCGACACGATAGCGATCTAACTTTGCGAGTTCGTCTGATTGTGGATGTTACCCACGGACGCCATGACGAAACCGAACCAATGGCACTCGCGGCCAACCGCTTCCGCCAAAGGTTTATCGAAATGTGCTGGGTCGGAGAGAGGGTGCCCGAACTCTACCACGACCCGCGGGGATTCTCCGAGAAGCCGGAAACACGGGGAGTCATGCATGCCAAAGTCATCATCATCGACGAGGCCGCAGCACTGGTGACGTCAGCCAATTTCACTGCTGCCGCTCAGCGGCGGAATATTGAGGCGGGTGTGCTCTTTCGGGATCGCCACCAAGTGAAACGCCTGCGCACTTACTTCGAAGGTCTTATCGCTCGGCGTGAAGTGCTGGTAATTAGCTGATCAGCAGTTCTCAGTGGCTTGTCGGACCAGTTCCGCATCATGATCCTTCCGGAATATATCAACACGCGGTTTGTCCCCAAGGAACCGGCGCCATCACTCTGGCCCGACGCCTTCGCGATCGCGACTGCTTGCAACCCGCTTGGGCAGGGCACCAATGAGGAAGCTGATAAATTGGCAACGACTCGGTTAAGGAAAACCATCAGCCGGCTTGGCCTGAAACGCCACGGGGTTACCGGTGTGTCGGCGGACGGCAAGCACCGCGAACCCGGCTTTGCCGTTTGGGGGTGCGGGTTGCAGGATGCGCTCAATCTCGGTCGTGAGTTCGCGCAGAATGCCATTTACTGGATCGAAGGTGGAAAACTTGATGTCGTGAGCTGCAGCACCGGGGAGCGTCAGCACGTGGGATTCTGGTCTGAACGACTCCTCACCTCGGCCGACAGGGCGAGGTGCTGCTGCCTCTACGTAATCGAGCTGGCTGACGAGGCGCGGAGCGTCAGGAGAGTCCAGGAAGCCAATCCCAACGCCAATCCGAAGATGAAGTGTGTTTACGTCGGATCCACGGCCAGAACTCCGGAGCAAAGATTCGAAATCCACAAAGCTGGCGGAAAGCAAAGCTCCTCGATCGTTCGGCGCTACGGAGTCCGACTTGTCCCGGCGCTCTATCGCGATATTCCGCTCATGGTCCGCGCCGAAGCCGAGTGCAAGGAAGCACAACTTGCCGCCGAACTCCGCGCTAAAGGCTACACCGTCTGGCAAAAGTGATTTTTGCGTCATGAGCCCCCACCGGCATTGAGCGGCACCGCTTTTGGTCATCTAGGGCCTGTTAACACTAATTGACCTACGGCTACTATGCGGTATGCTCGTTGGGCATGGAACTCTCCCAGCAGCAGTTCGATCGCATCGCCGATTGCTTGCCGCGTCAGCGCGGCAACGTGAGCCTGACCAACCTGCAACTGATCAACGCCCTGCTCTATGTGGTAGAGCATGGCTGCAAGTGGCGCGGACTACCCAAGCACTTCGGCAACTGGCACACGATCTACACCCGCATGAACCGCTGGAGCAAAGCGGGGGTCTTGGACCGGGTCTTTTCCCGGTTGCAGGCCGAGCAAATCCTGGCCATCCGCATCGAATGCGTGAGCCTGGATAGCACGACGATCAAAGTTCACCCCGACGGCACCGGGGCGCTAAAAAAAACGGTCGGCAATCGATCGGACGCTCCCGTGGAGGCTGCACCACCAAGATTCATCTGGTTGCCGCGAATGCTCGGTGCGCCTTGATGCTCAAGCTTTCCCCGGGCCAAGCCGGAGACGCGCCGCACGGGCGCGAGCTGCTGCGAGCAGGTGGCCCAGCCCCTCCGGGCTGCCAACTCCTCATGGATTGCGCCTACGAAGGCGATGAAACACGCGAACTAGCCAGAGAGTTGGGCTACGAACCGGTGGTTCCACCCAACCCCAAGCGCTTGAAGCCTTGGCCATACGATCGCGCAGCTTATCGGCGGCGAAACGAGATCGAACGCCTCTTTCGGCGACTCAAAGGTTACCGACGCGTCTTCTGTCGCTTCGACAAACTTGATGTCGTCTTTGCCGGCTTCATCGTTTTGGCGCTCATCGTCGAAGCCCTGCGATGAACGAGGTAGTGTTAACAGGCCCTAGCACTATGCTTCCCGATCCTGTGAAAGGCACCAAAGAGAGAATAAGGCTTGCTCGACCTTCGCGATATCAGGATATTAATATCCTGAACTCGCTCTCAGCCACCGATCGCATCGGGTTGTTGACGATGAATAAGAAACGCCGCTCCCCCGGCTTGCGGAGACCCTCCGGCAAGCCAGAAAAATCGACCAATGGGAACGGCTCTTCCGCGGATACCGGCAAGGGCGAAGCTGCCGGCTCGGAGATTCCTGCTCCGCAATATCCCTACGCTTTGGATCGCCGGCATCCGCATGATCTCGATACGGAGATCAGCGCGCATTTGGATGAGGTGCGAAAGCTGGCCCAGCAATCTTTGCGCGAACAGGAAGACCAGAAGCGCATGGTGAGTCGCGAGTTGCACGACAACATCGCGCAGATCCTCTGCTCCGTGACCAATCGCATCACGCTGGCCCAGGACCAGAAAATCCCGGCTTGGCTGCGCCAGGAACTGGTCGATCTGCGCGAGCAACTGGACACCGCGCTCGAAGACGTGCGCACGCTCGCGCGCGACTTGCGTCCGCATCTTCTGGACACGGCAGGGTTCGCCGTGGCGCTGGAAAAGCACGTCGAGGGATTCCGCAGCCGAACCCCCATCAGCATCGACGTTCGCGTGGATTTGGACTCCGTCGCGCATTTCGACAAGAGCGACCTGACCCACCTTTTCCGCCTGGTGCAGGAGGCTCTGCAGAACGTGGAGGAGCATTCGGGTGCGTCCAAAGCACGGGTGCATCTGCAAGCATCCGACGGGATGCTGCGGCTCGAGATCAGCGACAACGGCTGCTCTTTCACGCCGGAACGCGTCCTGCAAGCGCAGGCCAACGGCCATCTGGGCCTGCTGGGCATGCGCGAGCGGGCCGAACTGCTCGGCGGATCATTCATGCTCGAGGCCAAACCCGACCAGGGAACGACCGTCAGGGCGTTCTTCCCCATGAACAAGACAAACGAATGAAACAGACGACCATACTCATCATCGACGACCACCAAATGATGCGCGACGCATTGTCGACCATCATCTCGCAGCAGAAAGACCTGAAAGTTGTCGGCCAGGCCTCCGACGGCCGCGAGGGCGCGGAGAAGGCGGCGAAGCTCAAACCCGATGTCGTCACGCTCGACATCGCGATGCCCAATCTCAACGGGCTGGATGCGGCACGGCACATCCGCAGGCGCTCGGCTTCGACCCGCATCATCCTGCTCAGCGCCTATGAGGACGACCTCTTCATCCAACACGCGCTGGAAGCGGGGGTTGACGGCTTTGTCTCGAAGAAGTCGGCAGCCGACGTGCTGGCGGGGGCTGTGCGCCAAGTGGCCGCAGGAATGAAGGCCTTCTCGCCCGCCGTGAAAAAGCGGCTCGAGCAATACGAGAAGACCGAGGGTGGACGCAAATTGATGCGGCGGAAGACCGACACGCTCACCGAGCGCGAGATCGAGGTGCTGCAACTGGTGGCCGAAGGCAATGCCAACAAGCAGATGGCCGACAAGCTCGGCATCAGCATGAAGACGGTGGAGAAACACCGGCAGAGCGCGATGAACAAGCTGCACATCCATGACACCGCCGGTCTTACGCGCTACGCGATCTCGGCCGGTCTGGTGGAAAATCCCTCCCAGCTCACCATGCACCCGGTGCTTACCGGGGGAATCGCACCGTCGAAATCGAAGACGGCGAAGAGCTAAAACGGCCCCGAATGCTCGCGAGTTCGCGCGGCGCGGAAGAGCCGCAGCGCACCGTGAGATCCGCATAGCCCGGCCGGAGCACCACGCGCACCCCGCACGCCCGAGCATAGGCGAGCAATTTGAAAAATTCCCCGGCATCCAGTTCGGGGATCCCCTTTTGCACAGCGCCAAAACGAACAGCGAGGCGCAATGGCCCGCTTCGTTGGCGTGCTTCATCCACATTGCTGCGGAAGACCGCGGCATCGGTGCCGGGATGGAGAGTGAGAAACCCGTGGCGGCTGATTTCCGCTTGCAAGGGCGCGGAAACCGCGAGCATCAGCGCCGCAATAAACAGCGAGGTGTGGCGGTGAAAAACCACGGCGAGGCTTGCACCGTGCGCGCCGTCGCGCGGCGCACACGGCGGCTTGCGCCTCAAGACACCGGGACTTCCAGCGTCTTGGCCTGTGCCTCTTCCGCTTTCGGAAGATGCACCGTCAATGTGCCGTTCTTGAACTCGGCCTTGGGCGTGACACCTTTGGCCGCGTCGGGCAGATAGAAGGAACGCTCGAATTTCCCGTAGGAACGCTCCAAACGGTGGAAACGATGCCCCCTTTCCTCTTTTTCGCCCTTGCGCTCGCCGGTGATGCAGAGCGAACCGTCCTGCACCGAGACGTGGACGTCTTTCTTTTCCACATCGGGCAGGTCGGCCTTGATGATGAATTCCTTGTCGTTCTCTATGACATCCACGTCGGGCGCCCACTGGGACTCCGTCGTGAAGGTCTCGCCGCTCGACAGCGGCCAGAGCGAACGTCCGAAGATCCGGTTGAACCGGTTGGACATTCTCTCCATTTCCCGCATGGGATTCCAGATACTGAGTTCGTTCATTTGATGATTTGGTTTGTTTTCCCGGCGGTGTTTTCCGCGCGAGCGGCGTCCGCCGGAACCGCTGCCCGCGCCGCCTGATGCTTCCCGGAATCCGGGACATCCGGCGTGAATTCATTGGATCGGGGGAATGCGCGCACAACAATGGGGTGAAGAACCACCTGCCCCTTGCGGCTCACGCGTGCCGGCGCCGCGCCGCGGCTTTCTGCGCGTCCTGCGCGCGCATTTCCCTTTGCATCGCGGTCCACCATCCCGGATCGACGAAAGGTCTTTTGCTCTCGGGTCCGCGGATCACGTAAAACCTGCGGCGCTTGATGCGTGCGCTTGGTGGTCTTGTCATGGCGGCCATGCGGAGTCAGCCCGCGGATTCGGACGGCGGATCTTCCGCGCTGTCGGAGCGGTTCTCTTCTTCCGGGGAAGCCGCTCGACCGGCGTCGTCCGGTCTGAGGATTTCCCTCGGAAGCAGAAGCTTCAGATTTTCGAAGTGAAAGACGCCGTCGTCGCAATCGGTTTGTTTTGTCGGGTTCATTTTGCTGGATCTTCTATCGCACGCGTCGGCACGGCCGTTCCATGGGGTGAAGAGCGCGGGCAATCCACCCCATGCAACGGCGGAGGCGAATTGTGCGCGCTACCCGGACCCTTGCACGGTGGGTGAAATGCCCGTGGAAATCCCGGCGATGCGATCCATGCTCGAACCCGGATCGGAAAACGATGCGCATGATTACTCTGCTTCTGGCTGGCGACGTGATGACCGGACGCGGTATCGATCAGGTCATGCACAGGCATTGCACGCCGGAGCTGCATGAGACGTGGGCGCGCGATGCGCGCGAATATGTGGCCTTGGCCGAGCGGGCGAACGGACGCATCCCCGCGCCCATCGCGCCTGGTTACATCTGGGGCGAAGCGCTCGGAGATATCGATCGCATCGGGGCGGACTGCACGATCATCAACCTGGAAACAGCCATCACTGCCGACGGGACGCCTTGGCCGGGGAAAGGCATCCATTACCGCATGCATCCGGATAACACCGCATGCCTCACCGCGGCCGGCGTCGATGTTTGCGTGCTGGCCAACAACCACGTGCTCGATTGGGGCGCGCGCGGGCTCGGTGACACGCTGGATGCGCTGCACCGTGCCGGCATCGCCACGGCGGGGGCGGGTCGCAATGCCGCCGGGGCGGCAGCTCCTGCCGTGCTGGACCTCGGGGAAGGATCAAGGTTGCTGGTTTTTTCCTTCGCAACCGACGATTGCGGTGTGCCGCCATCGTGGGTCGCGGCTGCATCTCCCGGCGTGGACATGCTTGCGCCGGATGATGGCGCGCTGGAAAGGACGATCGGACGCGTGCTCGCGGCGCGGCGCAAGGAGGACATCGTCGTGGTTTCGATCCACTGGGGCGAAAATTGGGTGGAGGAAATTCCCCCGAGCCACCGTCGCATTGCACGGCGTTTCATCGATTCGGGCGCGGCCGACGTGATTCACGGCCATTCCTCGCACCACCCGCTCCCGGCGGAAGTCCACCGGGGAAAGCTGGTCCTTTACGGCTGCGGCGACCTCATCAACGATTACGAGGGAATCACGACGGCAAGGACGACGCGATCGGACGCGGTTTGTCTTTACGCCGTGACGCTTGAGACCGGCACCGGCCGGCTGGAGGACCTGGAAATCATTCCGTTGCGCTTGCGCAAATTCCGGCTCGAGCACGCGGACGACAGCGACCGTCGCGAACTTTTGCGAATGATGGGAAACAACAACTTGTCGTCCGGGACGACGGTGGAAACTGACCCGCACGGACATTGGCATCTGCGATGGAACAACTGACGACATCGCCCTCCCCGCACGCTCCGTGGAAGCAGTGGGGCACCGGCCTCGAGGAACAAGCCGTGCGGCAGATGAAAAACGCCTGCAGTCTTCCGGTATCGCGGCGCGGCGCGCTGATGGCCGACGCGCACATCGGCTACGGGCTTCCCATCGGGGGCGTGCTGGCCGTGGAGAACGCGGTGATCCCCTATGCGGTCGGGGTGGACATCGCCTGTCGCATGAAACTTTCCGTCTATGACATCAAAGGCGAGCGGATCGCGGCGGAATCGGACCGTCTCGCGCACATCCTGCAGCGCGAAACGCTGTTCGGTGTCGGGGCGGCGTTCCGCGAACGCAGGCGACATGCCGTGCTGGACGAAAACTGGAATGTAAGCCCCGTGACAACCGCCTGCCGCGACAAGGCGTGGGGACAACTCGGCACGAGCGGCAGCGGGAACCATTTCGTCGAATTCGGCGTGTTTTGCATCGGGCCCGCGGACGCCGTGCGTTTCGGGATTCCCGCGGGCGAATATCTCGCGCTTCTCAGCCACAGCGGCAGCCGCGGCACCGGCGCGCAGGTTTGCCGGCACTACAGCCGGCTTGCCATGCAAATGCATCCCGCGTTGCCGGCCGAATTGAAGCATCTCGCGTGGCTCCCTCTCGATTCTCCCGCGGGCCGCGAATACTGGGATGCCATGCAACTCATGGGACGCTACGCGTCGGCCAACCACGACCTCATCCACCGGGCCGTGTCGCGGGCTCTGGGCGAATCGCCGGTCATCGATGTGGAAAACCACCACAACTTCGCGTGGAAAGAAACCCACCTGATCGACGGTGAGCAGCGCGAGGTCATCGTCCACCGCAAAGGCGCGACGCCGGCGCAGGAGGGTGTGCTCGGCGTGATACCCGGATCGATGGCATCGCCGGCTTTCCTTGTGCGGGGCAGAGGCAACGAGGAATCGCTGCATTCGGCGGCCCACGGCGCAGGACGCGTGATGAGCCGTCACCAGGCGAGAAGAACTTTCACATGGTCCGACGCCCGCAAGGTGCTCGCGGAGCACGGAGTCAGGCTCCTCAGCGCGGGAATCGACGAGGTGCCGATGGTCTACAAAGACATCAACAAAGTGATGGCCGCGCAATCCGACCTCGTGGATGTCGTGGCGCGGTTCGATCCGAGGATCGTCAAGATGTGTCCGGAGGGCCACCGTGCCGAGGATTGAGATTGGGGAAAGCACCCATGGCAGCGGGGCCGCGCCATGCGCCAGGCTGCTGCACCATGAAAACAAAAGTCATACCTTCCTTCGAGGTGGTCACCGCGCTTGCGGGATTCACCGAACCCCTCGTGACCTACATCGACGCGGAAGAGCGCAGCCGCCTGCTGGCGTCGCTGCAGTGCGAGCGTGACGGGGCGCTCGCCTTCTACAACTTCGCCCTGCCGCACGGACTGGAATGCCACGTGAACCTGGCATGCATCCTTTGCGTCAATGTCCTCGACTATTTCGGCGGCACTCTTTTCCCGCAGCCGCCCGCGTGGCCGATCGAGGAAAACGGACGCCAGACCGAAGACCGTGAAATTTCTTCCGAGCCGGTGATCCTGCGCATCTGGACGCCGCTGCAGGGTAAGCCGAAGATTTACCGCAAGGTGGACCACGCTGATTGGCGATCGGTCGAATTCACGCTGCGGGAGACAGACCAGGATTTCGTGGGCTTCGACGACGAGGACGGGGAGCGCGTCCTGATGCCCCTGTCGAAGATCGCGGCCATCGAGGTGTTCGACACTTATTACCTCCACGCGGAGCAGACGGAGCGGTTCCTGCGCTACTACGAGCGCCGTGACAAGGGATCGAGGGTTCGCAATCACGTGACGAGCACATTGCACCTGCCGGTAAAACGTCCGGGCAGGAAAGCCCACGTGACGGAGCCTGCAACCGGAGAGACTTGAGACAAGTCGCCGAGGCACCTGCGGGAATCTCCCCATTTTTCCGCGTTGCGCGTTCGTGTTCTCTTATGACGTGGCGGCCGGAAAAAGGTGCCGCCGAATTTTTGCCATGCCGGACATCGTCGAAACACTGCGCGAATATTACCGCCGCCCCGCGGTGCGCGCGCGCATGCAGGAATTTCTCGGCGGGGACGAAACGGGCGATTTCACCTGCGAATACATCACGGCCGACGGGACGGACACGGCCCTGCGCACACCGCTGCTGCCTTGGGAACTTCCCGCCCAACTGGATGCGGGACGCGATATCTGCCGGTCCTTGGCCGATTGCGAGTCGCTGCTCGCCCACTTGGACATCGAATATGTGAATTTTGATTTTCCGGCGGACGTCTATCTCGACCCCGCGCGCGCCTTCGCACTGCAGGAACCGCTGGAGACATCCGTCAAGCGCGTGCTCGCGCACTACGGAATCGAGGCGCTGCACGTTCTGAGCGGGCGCGGCCATCATTTCGTGTGGCGTGTCTGCCGCACATCCAAGGTTTTCGCCCGGTTGGCGGAGATCGGACGCGCCACGCAGCTGCAGGATTGCTACGTGATGCGCAGGCGCGACGGACTCGATGCACCGTCGATCACCTGCGCCTTCGCCGGGATGGGCCTGCTGATGGAATTCGTCGCTCGGCTCGCAGCCGAGCTTTCCGCGACGGAAAATGTGATTCCCGTGGAAATGACGGCGGTCGAGGTGGCCCCCTCGCAGCGCGGACGCGAGATGATATCCATCGACCTTTCCGAATATGCCGACCCGCTGCCCATGCGAACGGTCCGTGTTCCTTTCAGCGGCTACCTCAAGCCTTGGCAGCAACCGTGGGCGGTGGGTCGCGCAAACCTCCAGCGCATCGGCCCGATCATATTCGTCACGCCCGACGGTGCGGACCTGCGCGAAAGTATCGGCGCCATGCGCGATCCGGATCTCGCCGCCGAAATGGCGCGCGATTCGGAGTGCAGGATCCCCGACCAGACCCCCGGAACCGAGCATCTGTTGCATCACTACTTGGGTTCGGGACTGAGGAAGTTCCACGATTTTTTCCACTCCACAGCGCATGACGATCCGCGCCGCTGGCCGGAGACCTACGATCGCACGCCGCTGCACGAGCTGCCGGCGCCCGCCCGCGAAGCGCTGCGCCACCCCAACGATCTGCTGCTGCGCCCGATCGGCATGAAAAATGTCACGATGGCGCTCTTGCAAAAAAACTGGCATCCCCGGCACATCGCCGGATTGATCCGTTCCAAGTTCGAGCGCGACTACCGCTGGGGAGAAGAATGGAAGGACTATTCGCCGTCCATGCGGGCGGATTACTACACGCGCATCTTCGCGGGGCTGGGCACAACGGTGTCCGTCGAGGCGGAGGAAATTCTCGACTCGGAAAAACACGGCGCACCTGGACGGAAACACCGGTCCGCGGCCGCCGCACCGCACCGCATCCATTCACTGGCGGAAGGAGCCGCCGCCCGATGAACTGGCCGATCGGATTGTCCACGGGATGCTTCCACCAGACGCGTCTGGTCGATTGCCTCGAGACCATCCGCGAGAGCGGCTTCAGCATGATCGAGGTCGTGTTTGCACCCGAGCACCTGAATTACCGCGAAATGAAGGACGTGCGCGAGGCCGCGTTGCACATCGAGGCGCTCGGGATGGAGGCATATTCGTTCCATGCGCCGTTCGCCGACGACATCGACATTTCCTCGCCGGATCTCGCGCGGAGGGAATACGCGACAGACGAGATCCTGCGGGCCGTCGAGGCGGCTGCGGTGCTCGGTGTCCACTATGTCGTGATCCATCCGGGGCCCGAACATACCGACATCCCGTCGCGCGACGAGCGCGTGGTTCGCATCGAAAACGTGGCTGCTGTTTTGAACCGCGTCGCCGCCCGCTGCACGGAACTCGGCATCCGCTGCGCGCTCGAAAACAAGTTGCCGCACCTGCTTTTCGGCAGCCCGAGCGACTTGCTTTGGATCCTGGCGGCGCTCGAAACAAACGAGGTCGGCGCCTGCCTCGACACCGGACACGCTTTCCTCTCGGGCGACCTTTACGCGCTCGTTTACAAAATGGCGCCCTACCTGCGCTTGCTCCATGTCCACGACAACAAAGGCCATGCCGACGATCACCTCGCGCCCGGCGATGGCAGGATCGATTGGACGGCGCTGTTCAAGGAACTTGCGGCGGTGAGATTCCACGGCGCGCTGATGCTGGAAATCAGCGGCGCCGGCGATGCGGCATCCGTGATGGCGCGCGCTCGACGCGGACGCTCCTACCTGCGCGGCCGCGCGCGGAGACTCACGCTGTCCGCACCAACGACCGTGCCGCATGTGTAGAAACTATCCACCGCCCTTTGCAGCTTCGTGGTGCGAAATCACGCGATAGGCATGTCCGCCAGCGACGGATTCCACAAGGTCGTAGCTGCGCACGTTCCAACGCACGCGCTGCAGTGCCGCCGCTGAACGGACGGGATGCATTCCCCGCGCCCTGCGGGCGAGCGTGAGGTGCGGACAAAATTCCCCGGAGGACGACGGCACACCGACGCCCGCAAGACAGCGCGCGGCAAGTCGGTGCAAACGCAGAAGCTCCCGCGGAACCGGATCCGGCACCAAGGCCACAGTGCCGCGGCGCAATACCTCCATGCGGTTCAAGCACAGCTCGAACGGTTCAAATCCGCCGGGCATGGTGCGAACCAGTTCCTCGATGCGATCCTCGGGAAACAAGCCGATGAAGTGGAGCGTGAGGTGAAATTTCTCCGGCGACACAAGCCGTGCAGTCTCCGGCCAGGGGCACGAGGAAACGTAGTCCACGAGCGCGTCACGCGCCCCGGCATCGGGCCAAAGCGCGAGAAACAGCCGTGCATTCCGCGCGTGGACATGCGGTGCCGCCGTAGACTCCCCCGCGAACGGCTGGGGCTTTCCCCCCATGGCATCAGACCCGCGCATATTGTCGAATGGCGTCATGAAAACCAACCTTTCGCAAACGGCCGTTCCGGCCAAGCCTGCGGAAGTCCCGCGTGGCACCAGTGGCATCCGCGATCCGGTGATGAAACAGGCGATCGCGCAGGAGGAGCGCCGGATCTCGCATCATAGCGGCAAGTCGATCAAACGACCCGCACGCATAGGCCGCAGCATGGATGCATAGCGAAAAAAACTTCGGCTGGATGAAAGGCAACATCGATTAATTGCAAGTCACCGCCGAGGACGCCCTGCCGGATGAAACCGGCGGGGCGTTGTTTTTTCAGCGGAGGATGTTGACAGCGCGGTAGGCGAGGCCGCCCCCGCAGCGTTGGCAGCGCGGTTGCAGCTCTGCACCGCCGAAGAAAGCTTCCGCGATTCTCGCGCAGGAGCGGCAGGGACGACGCTTTTTACCGTGGGCCACAAGGTAAGTTCCGGGAATACCGGTCGAGGGATCGAGGCGGAGCCAGATCATCTCGCAGGCGCTGCATTCGACGGCACCGCCATCGGGCTCGACCGTCAGGCAGCCAGGCAAGAACGCCGATGCCAGCAAGAGCAACAGCAGCTTTTTCACGGAAGAAAAAAGGTGGGCCACCCCGCCCCCACAAGCAGGGTGGCCCCGTGCAAACGCGGCTCCGTATTGCGAATGCAAGGGAACCGCGCGCCCATGCACAATCAGTCCGGCACGATCACGGTGTCGATGACGTGAAGCACGCCGTTGGAAGCATCGATATCCGCGGCGATGACCTTCGCATCGCCGTAGCAAACAACCCCTTTGTCCGAGGAGATCCGGACCTTGCCGCCCTCCTCGGTCCGGTATTTGCCGGCCTTGAAATTCGAAGCCGGATGTTTTCCTCCGAGCAGGTGAAGCTTTATCGTGCGCGCCAACTTCTTCTTGTTCTCCGGCTTGAGCAGATCCTCCAGCGCACCTGCCGGCAGTTTTGCGAAGGCTGCATTGTCCGGAGCGAAAACGGTGAACGGGCCCCGGGACTTCAGCAGCGGCTCGAGGTCCGCGGCACGCAACGCGGACGAAAACGTGGTCAGGTTGCGGTCGGCCCTGACGCGCTCCGCGAGGTCCGGTCCCGCCGGCGGTGCGGGCGGCATTTCCCCCTGTGCCGTGGTCAGTTCCGCAAGGGCGAGAATTCCGAAGGCGGCGCACACGATGCACACGATGGTGATGATGAAGTGTTTCATGGCAGTGGTTCGGTTTGATGGCGCCACTTTGATCCGGCGTTCCATGCGGAACCATGGGGTGTTTCCCCGGGGCATGAGCCTTCTCTCCTGCATACGCCGCATGATCGGAACGCTCGCACACCGCGTTTGCGGACTACGCCCCATGGGATCCGCGGCGTGTTGCGGAAATCGTGGTGGCAATGAAAAGCCATCTGCTTCCATGGGCGCTGGCCGCGATGCTCGTCGCGGGTTGCGCCTCGCCCGCGGACAACGCAGTCGTTGCGCCTTACCGCGCGCCGCGCGACGCGCACAACGTGCAATACAGCGGCGGGGTCAATCACCGGCAAATGGCCCACCTGCAGCGGACGGTCTTCCCGCGATTGACGCCGGAAGAACGCACGCTCGTGCGCAAGGTGAACCGCGAAGTGAACGAGGACATTGTTTATCTCACCGACCTGGACAACTACGGCATCTGGGACCGTCAGGTGACCGAGCCCGACGTCCGCAAGCCCGCAGTGTTCGGAATGCCCCGCAAACGATACGGCGACTGCGAAGATTACGCGCTGACCAAAAAACACCGCCTCGTGAAAAGAGGCATCGACCAGACCCGGCTTTTCTGTGCGACCGCGCTGATCAGACTGCAGGGGCAGACATGGCGCCACACGGTGCTCGCTGTTCCCGAAGGCAATGATTGGTGGGTGTTGAACAACTGGGACAACATCATCGACCGCGCCAGCGGTCTCGAGCGGACTTGGGGCTGGCATTTCATCTGGCCGGATTTCGGATCCTACCGCTCGGCACGCGACCCCAGCGGCAATCTCCTGACCGGGAATTCCGGCCGGATGCACGGGGAGAAGTTCGCCAGCGCAGGAGGTTGGCGATACGCCTCCTCTCCCGCCAGGCGATGAACGCCAGCAGCGCGAGGGCGCCGGAGCGCACCGGCGCTTCGGGAATGGGAGTCAGGGCGCCGTCGGGCCCTGTCAACACAGCCCCCGTGACCCCTTGGTCGGCAAAACGAATCTGCGCGAGCTGCGCGGTGCTGAGCCCGCCCGCGCCGAAGAGCAATCGCGCCGCGCTTCCCTCGTCGCCGGCAACCCCGCGCCAATTTGTGATTGTCAGCACCGCTCCCTCCTCCCAGGCGATGGCCGAGCTGTCCGCGAAGCTCAAGGAACGCTGCGCGAAGCCGGCACCGAGATCGATCGTGGAGCTTGCACTGAGAGTGAGTGTTCCCAGCGTCTCCGCAAAGCCGGCCGTGGCGGTCCCCGCGAGAAAAGTTCCGCCGTTGAGGATAAGGCCGGTGCCGTTGCCGAGTTGATCCGAAGCGCCGAGACGAAGCTCCGCGCCTGCATCGATGCGCACACTCGAAGCGGAACCAAGTGCCGGACCGTTGGCTGATGCCAGAAGCAGCGCTCCTCCCGCGACGACAACCGGCCCTCCGATCGCGTTGGACGCCGACAATTCGAACATGCCGCGCCCGGTTTTGGTAAAACCGTTCGTCCCGTCGAGCTTTGTGGAGAGGAGAACACGCGCTCCGGCATGCACAACATTCACCTCACCAGCTGTGGCAAAGTGCACACTCATCGTCCGGCTCGGACCGTCGGACAACGCCAACGTGCTGGTCTCGCCGGCATTGACGAGCAATTTTCCTCCGGTGCCGTTGAGCATGAGCATTCCGCCCGCACTGACCGAACTGTTGTTGATGATGCGGTCGGGCCCCGAGAGCAACTCGATGCATCCTATTTCCTGGGTGTTGCCGCGCCCGTCGTTGAGGTTGATGCCGATGACGGAGGCTGAGCCGTTTGTAGCGAAGGCCGCGATAGCTGCCGCGCCGGGTCCGGAGGCGGGCGCGGCTGGCGACCAGTGGTTGCCGTTTCTCCAAGCGTCACCGCTGCCTCCCGAGCCGCCGGTCCAGAGGTAAACGGTCTGCGATCGCGCCGGCGTCAGGAACAGAGCGAGCGCCCAAGCCGCAGCCACACATGCTGCAAGTCCGTGATTTTTCACGGGCACACGGTGCGGAGCCACGCGTCATGCCGATATCGGGTGTAAGCCTCCCGGCAAAAGACCCCAGAAGACGCCGCACCTGGGGCATTGACCCCATACACACGGCGGCACCGGGCTGCTCAAATACCACCGGACAAATGAGAGCAAACAGCGCCAAACAAACCGCCTATTCGGAGCTTGATACTTCGACGAAGCGGGCGCCAAGGAACGGGGGCAACCCATGAATATTCTCGTCACAGGAGGTGCGGGATTCATCGGTTCGCATGTTGCGGAATTTCATCTCGGCCGCGGCGACAGCGTTTCGGTCGTCGATGACTTGACCACGGGCAGCGAAGCAAATGTCGCCATTTTCCGGGACAACGCGCGCTATCGCTTCGCGCAAGCCGACATCCTGACTTGGCCCGACCTGGACAAAGAAGTCGCGGCGGCCGACCGCATTTACCACATGGCCGCCGTGGTCGGCATGTTCCGCGTTCTCAAAGAGCCGGTTCGCGTCACCGAAGTGAACGTCTGCGGCACGGAGCGCCTGCTGCGGGCCGCCGCAAGGGCCGGCCACAAACCGCAAACTGTCATCGCGTCGAGTTCGTCGGTTTACGGCCATTGCCAAACCACGGAGCTTCGGGAAGACGCGGAGCTTGTCTTCGTGCCGCACAAGGGAGGACTCACCGGGTATGCCCTGGGAAAACTGATGAACGAAGTGCAGGCCCGCGCCTACCGCCGGCAGCACGAATTGCCGGTTGTCATAGCGCGCCTGTTCAACGCCGTCGGCCCGCGCCAGACGGGAAACTACGGCTTTGTTCTCCCGCGCTTCGTCAAGCAGGCGCTGGCCGGCAAACCGTTGACGGTTTTCGGCGACGGGACGCAAACCCGGTCGTTCTGCGACGTGCGGGACACGGTCGCCGCGCTCGACATGCTCGCGGGAAATCCGGCCGACTGGGGAGAGCCGGTCAACGTGGGCAACACGCGTGAGATCAGCATTCTCGATCTGGCAGAAATGGTGATCGAACGCGCGGGCAGCAGCTCCAAGATCGAATTCATTCCGTTCGACCGTGCCTACGGGGAGCACTTCGAACACATCACCCAGCGACGCCCGGTGGAGGAAAAACTCGAAAGCCTCACGGGATTCCACCCGAAATGGTCTTTGGAAAAGACGGTGGACGACTTGATCGCGCGCAACCGCAACCAGCCGGCTTCGGAGGAACGACTTTCATGAACCCACGCCATATCACCATCATCCCGATCGCCGCGCTGTTCCTGCACGCGCTGCATGCCGCGGAGATCGAACGCCCGACAGACCAGGACCTCATCCGTCAGCAGCGGACGGAAGTCGAAGAACCCGCCGAACCGTTCAAGCACTGGACCATCGTGCCGATGTATAGCTACGGGCCGTTCAACAACGACCGGTCGGCCTGGCAGGAGGAACTGATCCAGATCTTCTACCAGCACAACCCGCAGTTCATGGTCGGTGCGGAGATCGACATCATGCAGCGCCCGCCTTCGGGCACGGACATCCTCTACAGCGGCCTCGCTTCCTGGTATCCCGTGAAATACCTCGAACTGCACACCAAGCTGTCTTTTTGCCCCGACCCGCAGTTCGCTCCCAACCAGATTTACAATGGCGGCTTCGAATACTGGATCGCGCCGCGCCTCGTCGCGCTCTTCGATTACACGCAATACAACTTCTCGAGCGTCGCGCCTCTCGGGACCGGGTCCCTCGAGCAGATCCGTCCGGGGCTGACCTATTATTTCAACGACGATATCTGGCTCACGTTCCGTTACGCGCACGGATGGGGGTTCGGCGAAAACCAATACAACTACTACGGCGGGTCGCTGAATATCGCGAACATGCCCGGCGGCGGAAAACTCACGGTCGGCTTCGCCTACGGCACCGACCCCGACATCGATTTCGGAACGGCCGACCCGAGCCTTTCGAACGCCTACATAGGCACGCTCTTTTACCAGCAGCCGATCACCAAGGACTTCAGCATCATCGCCGGCACGCAATACATCTACCGCCTGAAGGAAAACAACACGGGCCAGCTCTACCAGCAATGGGTCCCGACGATAGGAGCCGTATGGAAATTCTAGGTCCAACATTCCTCGAAATCGCCCTGCGCGTCGCGCTCGTGCTCGCCGCACTGAGCATTGCCGCCCTGCTTGCCATCGTCGCCGTCAGGCTCGGGGCGGGCAGAAAAATCAAACACGCGTCCCGCTTCCGCCACATTTCGGAACCCGTGGTCACCAGTTACCTCGCAGGCCGCACGGCCAAGGACGAGGCCGCGGCACAAATGCGCAAGGATCCGGAGGAAGCTCTCGCGCTTCTGATGGAACTCTCCGACCGCCTCGAACCCAGGGATCGCACGCGTCTTCACCCGTTGTTCGCGGGACTGCCGCAGCTGGAATCGGAGAAAGCCGCACTCACGCACCGCCGCTGGGAGATCCGCCTGCGGGCCGCCGAACGCCTCGGATACTTCGGGGACAAGAGCGTGGCACCCGCGCTGCTGGACGCCCTGCACGACGATGTTCTTGCCGTGCGGTTCGCCGCCGCGCGCTCCCTCGCCGGCCTCGGTGACCCCGCACACGTCGAACCGGTGCTTCTGGCCTTCGATGTGCCGGGCGAAATGAACCAGCGGCGCGTCGCCGAGATCGTGCGCGACTTCGGTCCGGAGACAGCGGGCGCCTTGCTCGAAATTTTGCGCGGCAACGGGGAAAAATATTCCGACAGTGTCCTCAATACCGCGGTGCGGGTCCTCGGGATGCTGCGCGCCCGCGAGGCCGTCGGCCCCGTGGCCTCGCTACTCAAGAGTCCGGAATTCCGCGTGCGCCTCAATGCGGTGAGGACACTGGGACTGCTCGGCGACCGCACAGTCATCCCGGACATCGCCGCCCTTGCCAACGACCCGTCCTGGGAAGTCCGCAACATGGTGGTGCAGGCACTCGGCAAACTGCGGGCCTCGCAATGCATCCCCGCGCTCACCGCGGCTCTGGCCGACGGGGCGTGGTGGGTCCGTTACTCCGCGGCCTCGGCCCTCCATTCGCTCGGCGACCACGGACTCGACGCCCTGCGCGACGCCATGAACAAATCAACCGACCGCTACGCCCGCGACATCAGCCGTCAAATGCTCGAGGAGCAGCGCGTTCTTGAAACCAAGGAGGCCCGGCCATGATGTGCTTCATCCATACCCTGATCTGGATCATTTTCATCTACTTCATCGCGCTGCACGCGATCTACCTAGTGCTCGTGCTGCTCGGGGCCGCGCAGATACGTCGCTACGGACGCGCGATCACCTTCGCGGAATTCGAACGCATCGCGAAATCGGAGCTGTCGATGCCGGTCTCCATTGTCATACCCGCGCACAACGAGGAGTCGATCATCGTCAACACGGTGGAAAACGCCCTCAAGCTCAACTATCCGCAACACGAGGTGGTCGTGGTGGACGACGGATCGACCGACGGGACGGTGGAGGCGCTGGTGCGCCGCTTTACGATGCACCGCGTGGACAAATACGGATCGAAGCGGATCCCGACCGAGCGGATTCTCGGCGTTTACGAGTCGGCCGAACATCCCAATCTGGTTGTGGTCGCCAAGGAGAACGGCCGGCGCGCCGACGCCATCAACGCGGCCGTTCCCATGACGCGCTACCCGCTGCTGTGCATCATCGACGCGGACTGCGTCATAGAACCGGACGGCTTGCTGCACATGGCGCGACCGTTCCTTGTCGATTCGCGCCTTTCCGCTTCGGCCGGAGTCGTCCGTCCGTCCAACGGTCTCACCCTGGAAAACGGCGTCATCGTCGGGCGCGGGCTGCCGCAGACGCTCCTCGGATTGAACCAGGAAGTCGAATACGCGCGCAGCTTCCAGTGGGCGCGCACGGGCTTGAGCCGGCTGCAGAGCATGCTGTGCATTTCCGGTGCGCTGCTTCTCATCAAAAGGCAGGTTTACGAGGCGGTCGGAGGCCCTTGGCCCAAGGCGATCACCGATGACATCGAGTTTGCCATCCGGATAAACCGCCACATTTACGACCGGCGCAACAAGCAGCAGCAACGTTTGGCCTACGCCCCGGATGCGGTTTCCTACACGGAGGTGCCTGAGCAATATCTGCTCTACGCGTCGCAGCGCAACCGCTGGCAGCGCGGCACATTGCAGGCGCTCTTCCGCAACTGGAGGATGATCCTGAACCCCCGCTACGGGATGACCGGCCTCTTCGGCATGCCTTTCTTCATCGTTTTCGAGGCGCTCGCCCCCGTCGTGGAAATCGCCGCTTACATCCTGGCGATCACTCTTCTTGTCGCCGGTCTGGCCACGTTGAAGGAAGTCGCCATCTTCTTTTTCCTCGCCTACATCACCGGCATTTTCCTCACGCTGCTCGCGGTGCTCATCACCGAAACCACGCGCCTGCGCGCGGCTTCGTGGAAGGATTTCTGGAAGATGATCGCCGCGATCTTCCTCGACAATCTCGGCTTCCACCAATTCCGACTGGTGAACTCCGTGCTCGGAACGATCGAATACATTTTCCTGCGCCGCCGGGACCTTGGCGCGCAGATGAAACGCATCACACCGCAGACGAGACCCGCATGATCCCCAAGCCGGAAAACGCCCGCTACGAAGTCGCCGTGGTGGGACTCGGCTACGTGGGAATCCCCCTCGCGCTCGCTTTTGCCCGCGCGGGTTGCCGCACACTGGGACTCGACTCGGATGCGGGGCGCGTCCTTGAACTTCAGCAGGGCCACTCCCCCCTGACGCACCTCGCCTCGGAAAGAATCGCCAGGGCCGCGGCGGACGGACACCTCGAGTTCACCGGAGACAACACGCGCTTGAGCGAATCGCAGGCCGTCATCATCTGCGTCCCGACGCCCCTGCGGAAACATCAGGACCCGGACCTTTCGCATATCCTTGCCGCCGGCGGCGAGATCGGCCCGCACTTGCGCAAAGGCATGCTCGTTTCGCTCGAATCCAGCACCTACCCCGGCACCACGCGCGAGGAACTCCGCGCCGTTTTGGAGAAGGCCTCCGGCCTCGAAGCCGGACGGGATTTTGCCCTCGTGTTTTCCCCCGAGCGGGAAGATCCGGGCAACAGCAAAAGCGTGCTGGGCGACATGCCCAAAGTGATCGGCGGCCTGACCCCGGCCTGCCTCGAACGCGGTCTCGAGCTTTACGGTCGCGTCGTGAAGCAAATGATCCCGGTGAGCAACTGCGATACGGCCGAGGCGGTCAAGCTCACGGAGAATATTTTCCGCTTCGCCAACATCGCACTTGTCAACGAACTCAAGCGCATCTTCGGCCTCATGGGCATCGACATTTGGGAGGTGATTGAAGCCGCCAAGACCAAACCCTTCGGCTACATGCCTTTCTACCCCGGGCCGGGCGTCGGCGGACATTGCATCCCTATCGACCCTTATTACCTCACGTGGAAGGTGCGCGAATACAACACCGACACACGCTTCATCGAACTGGCGGGGCAAATCAACCGCTCGATGCCCTACTACGTCGTCAACCATCTGCTCGAAGCGATGAACGCGGCGGGCCGCTCGCTCCGCGGCACCCGTGTCCTGGTGCTCGGGGTGGCCTACAAGCCGGGCGTTTCCGACGACCGCGAATCGCCGGCCTACGCGATCATGGACCTCCTCCGCGGCAAAGGCGCCGATGTGCAATATTACGATCCCCATGTGCCGCGCATCGCTCCCGGTCACAACCATTGGGCGGGACGCCATTCGATACCATGGAGCGAACACGAACTGCGCGGATTCGACGCCGCCGTCGTCTGCACCGCACATCGCGATGTCGATTACGCCAAACTTGCGGGAACCGTCCCCCTCATCGTCGATGCATGCAATGTCGTGCCCAAGGACAAGAAGGCGCGCGTGGTCGCGGCTTGAAACGCTGGTCGTCCGCGCTGCATTCGCGCTATGCCTTTCCATGCCCGCACATTCTCGCGCGGAGGAATACTTCGAGGACTTCGACGAGCACGGAAAGCCGGATGGAACCCCGGCGATGACATGGCGATACCAAGCGGACCTGTCGCCGGTTTCCGGATGGAATGATCTCATCCCCGGCGACGGCTTCGCTTACCTGACCGCCGAGAGGGAATTTCTCAAAAAACGCCCGTGCAACTTCACCGCATGGCCCTTCCAGACGCTTTCGTTCGGACCGGTCCGCAGCAACCACCGCATCAGCATGCGCGCAAAAAACACGGCGATTCCCGGGGTGGCGTGCATTCTTTTCACCTACCGCGAAGAACCCGAAGTGGACGAGATCGACATCGAGATGGTGGCCGATGACACCGAAGGCGCGGAAGCCGGGCATCCCACCGGCACCGTGGGAGGATGGACCGATATCCGCCTCAACACGTGGGCCAACGCGAGCGGGACCGACCTGAACCCGAAGCACACCATACGCATGCCGGTCACCGACGCCGACGGGCGCCGCGTTTCCCACCGCGACGGGCGCTTCCATATTTACACCATCGAATGGAAGCCCGAGGCCGTGCGTTTCTACGTCGACGGGGTGCTGCAGCAGACAATCGACGACGTCGTTCCCGACCACCCTGCGGAAGTGATCTTCGGCATGCGCCAGATGCCGTGGGCCGGACAGGCGGATTGGGACGACTCCCAGACGATGCTTGTGGATTGGATTTGCATCGAACCGGTATCGGGCGCTCCCGCAAGTCCTTGAGCAGGGCCCAAACCGCGCAGAGGCACAGCGGCGCGGATCAGGCCGCTTCGAGCGCGCGATCGCGTCCGGCTTGTTTGGCCGCATAAAGCGCGGCATCGGCCCGCTCCACCAATCTCTCCGCGGTATCGCCGCCCGAGGCCAAAGCGGAGCACGCACCCGCCGAGATGGTGACGTGCGATGCAGCGCCGGGACTGCCGTGTTCGATGCCAAGCGACCGGACGGCTGCAACCAATTCGCGCGCAACATGGATGGCGCCAGCCTGGTCGGTCCCGGGCAGAATGACCGCAAACTCCTCCCCTCCCCACCGGCAAACGAGATCCCCGGCACGAACGCAGCGTTCGCGAAGAGCGCGCGCCACGGACTTGAGACATTCGTCGCCGGCAGCGTGACCGCGGCTGTCGTTGAATTTTTTGAAGTGATCGATGTCGATCATCAGAACGGCGAGCGCATGTTGCTCGCGCATTGCGCGGTCCCACTCGGAGGCCAGCGCCTGGTCGAAACGCCGGCGATTAGCCAGTCCGGTCAGCGGATCCGTAAGGACCAGCTCCGATATCTTCTCCGTTTCGGCCCGCTCTTGGGCGTGTTTCGAAAGGGCGACTTCGACTGCGACTTTAAGTTCGCGAGCGTGGAAAGGCTTGACGATGTAGCCGTATGGGGAAACGGAAAGTGCGCGAGCGAGCGTGGCATCGTCCGAGTGCGCGGTGAGAAAAATGAGCGCCGTGTCGTTGGTTTCGTAAATGCGGCGTGCCGCGTCCACCCCATCACCACCGTCCCCGAGGCGGATATCCATGAGCACGAGCTGCGGTTTCTCGCGTGCCGCGACTTCGACCGCAGCATCCGCCGTATCGACAATGCCGCACACCTCGTAACCCAAGTTGCGAAGCTCGGCAGCCAGATCCATGGCCGTGATGGCCTCGTCTTCCACGACGAGGATGCGCGGGCATGGGGGCTGGCATCCGGTGCTCATTGTTCCCAAAGAATCGTCGTGCCCAGACCGGGACCGGCGGACACCTCGCGGCGCGCCTTGATCTGCCTGGCCAAACCCTCGATGAGCTGCAGCCCGACGCCGGCACGTTCGGTGCTCGCCGGTTGCATTCCGGGGCCGTCGTCACCGACAAACAGCCGGCAAGTCCCGTCCTTGTTGCCGAGCCGCACGGTCAACGTGCCCTCGCTACGGTCGCGGAAGGCGTGCTTCAACGAGTTGAGGACAAGCTCGCTTGCGATGAGCGACAGCGGCACAGCTTTGTCCAATTCAACCTCCACCGGCTGCAGTTGAAGGTCCACATGCACCTCGGCACCGGCCGGACGGTTGGAGGACGTGATCAACGCGACCATTTCTCGCAAATAATCGGCGAAGTCGATCCCGGCATACTTGCCCGTGGAGTAAAGGCGGTCATGGATGAGGGACATGGCTCTTATGCGCTCGCGGCACTCGAGGAAAACGTCGCGCTGGTCATCTTTAAGCTGCGAGGATTGGATGCTGAGCAGACTCGAAATGACCTGCATGTTGTTCTTAACGCGGTGGTGGATTTCCTTGAGGAGAGTCTCGGACTCGAAACGCAAGCGCTGCTGCTTCTCGAGTTCCCGGCGCTCGGTCACGTCGCGGATGAATGCGCAATAGCGGCGTTCCGAGCCCTCGGGCATGGCCCACATGACAAGCTCCCCCTGGAATTGCGTGCCATCGGCGCAGCGGAAAGTGAACTCGCGCGGCTGGCCGGGCCGCTCGAGTTCGGTCGGAACGTGGTCACGCAAACCGGAGTCGTGCCCGTCCTCGCCGCGGAGCATGACAAGGTCGTCGATTTGCCGCCCGACCGCATCGGCGACCGGGGCGCGAAACGCTTCCGCCGCGTGCTGATTCCACTCGGTGACCGTTCCATCCTCTGCAACCTCGATGAAGGCCTCGGTCGCCGTGTCGACAATGAGGCGGAAGCGGTCTTGTTCGCGGACCAGCGACTGACGCGTCGCGGAGCGTTCGACATCGAGCCGCATCGCGTGAATGAGCGCCGCGCAGGAAGCCGCCATAGGCGCCAGCTCGCGCACAAACTCGTCGTCGTAACCCCCGGGCCTGTTCGCCACACCGACCAAGCCGACGAGGTTGCCGCCGTAGTGGATGGGCAGACCGAGAAAGGCGTGCATTGCCGGGTGGCCTTGGGGAAGGCCGCCGCGCCGCGGGTCGGTCGCGGGACGGTTCGCGATCACCGGCTCGCCCGTGGTCAGGGCCGCGCCGAAAAGCGTGTGCAGGTTGCGGAAAATGAAACCTGTCGCCTTGCTTTCCTCATACAACTTTCTCGTAGCCTCGTTCCAAGCAATGTTTGTGATGGCATGCGTCTTCAGGAAAGGCGCACCGTTCTCGTCGTAGAGCACTTCGCCGATGAACCCGTATTCGCTGCGCGTGTATTCGAGAATGTCGGTGAGCAGACGGTCGAACATTTGATTGGTGGGCCCGCCCGTGATGAAAGATTCCTGGCTGCGACGGACAATGTCTCCCAACCGCGCGGCGGCTTCCAACCTGTGGGTCCGCGCTTTCGCTTCGCCCAGATCTCGGATGATCCCGAGGTAACCGAACGGCTGGCCGGCCTCGTCCCGCAACACCGACATGGTCAGAAGTATGGGGATGCGCCGTCCGTCCTTGGCAATATACGTCCACTCCACCGTGTCCGCCGCTTGGTCGCGCAGCGGACGTAGAAAGACATCGAGGCCGCTGACCTTCTCGCCGTAGTGCGCGGAAAGCTCGGCGGCTCGTTCAGCAACTTCACCAGGGTCGTGGAACGAAACGGGCGAAACTTTCCCGATAACCTCGTCGGCGCTGTAGCCGAGCATTTGTTCCGCCGCCGGATTGAAAGTGAGGATGGTCGAATCGAGATCCGTGGAAATGATGGCAGCGCCGGCGTTCTCGATGATCGCCCGGGTGAGGGCTGTCTCGGCCGAGAGCTTGCGGCGGAGTTCGTCTTGCAAGCGCGTCGATTTGCGCAGCTCGACCAACCTCATGATCTGCCGCCCCAAGGCCTTGAGGGCGGCGCGCTGCGCATCCGTGAGTTGGCGCGGCTTGCGGTCGATCACGCAGAGCGTGCCCACGTTGTGGTTGTCCAAGGTCTTGAGCGGCACCCCGGCGTAGAAACGCAGGTGCAGATCGCCGGTGACAACTGGATTGTCTTTGAAGCGCTCGTCGGCCGCGGCGTCTACCACCTCGAAAATTTCGTCGCCGAGAATGGCATGGGCGCAGAGGGCGATGTCGCGGGGCGTCTCCGGAATATCAAGGCCGACCCGGCTCTTGAACCACTGGCGGTCCTTGTCCACGAGCGAAATGAGCGCAATGGGCGTCTCGCAGATGAAAGAAGCAAGCAGCGTGATGTCGTCGAATTCCTGCTCCGCAGGCGTATCAAGCAGGTGCAGATCCTGGAGCGCACGCTGTCGGGCCAATTCATCGGACGGCAACGGGGCAGACTTCATCCGTGAACGCTAGCCGCGGTGCCTTGCCCCGGCAAACTGCAAAAGACGTGATTACCGAATCGGAAACTTGCGGAGGCGCCGAATCGGGCCGATCTTACCGGACAAATGAATCACGCCTCGCAGCCTGCATCCGCACTTGAGGCGAAAGCACGCATCACGGAGGCGCTGGAAAAAGCATGGGTGCGCGGGTCGGCGGAAAGCAGCCCTTTGACCGTGGCCGTCGTTTCTTTTGACACGCCGGAAACCCAGGTCGGAGTGCAGATCCTGCAGCGAGCGCTGCAAGTCCACTGCGCGCGGTCCAGAGACATCGTGCTGCGCCGTTCGAGCGATGAATTCGTCGCCATTCTGCCCGATACGCCCCCGCCCGGCGCAAGGCGTGTCGGGGAGCAGATCGTGGAGGCCATGCGGGCGGCGGACGACAATCACACGCACCGCGTCTCGGTCGGCTTGGCTGTGGCTGTTCCGGACGAGCATCGCGCCGCGGCAGACTTGATGCGCAGGGCGGAAAGCGCCCTCCAAGCTGCGCGCAACAACGGCGGGGACCGGTGTGTGGGCGGGATCGCCGCGGGAACAAACACCGCCCCCGCTCCGAAGGGTCTCATTGACCGTTTGCGCGAGTTGTTTCCCAAAAAGGAGGATCCGGAACGCAAGCGCCGGACGGATTAGAACCTATCGCAAAACCTCGCGTGGTGGCGCAGAGTCAGGTCCTGAGGTAGGCAAGAAGTCCCTGCTTCCCGCCTTCTCGCCCGAAACCGCTTTCCTTGTAGCCGCCGAAAGGGCTGGCTGGATCGAACTTGTTGTAGGTCTCGGCCCAAACCACCCCGGCACGCAGCTGCGTGGCGAGTTTGAAAGCTTTGCTGCCCTTGTCGGTCCAAACTCCCGCGCTCAAGCCGTAAGATGTGTTGTTCGCACGCTCCAGCGCTTCTTCCGGTGTGCGGAAGGTCATCACGCTGAGGACGGGTCCGAAAATCTCTTCCTGCGCGATGCGATGAGAATCGGTCACGCCGGTGAAAAAGCCCGGCGCGCAGAAAAAACCTTTCGACGGGAGTTTGCACGGCGGCTGGTAAAGTTCGGCACCTTCCTTTTGTCCGCTCTCGACCAACTCGCGGATCCTGCCGAGTTGCTCGCGGCTGTTGATCGCGCCGATGTCGGTGTTTTTGTCGAGCGGATCGCCGACACGCAACGTTGCGAGACGGTTGCGCAGGCGGCGGATGACCGGCTCGACGATGCTTTCCTGCACGAACAAGCGCGAACCCGCGCAGCAAACGTGGCCTTGGTTGAAATAGATCCCCTGAATGACACCCTCGACGGCCTGGTCGATGGGCGCGTCCTCGCAAATGATGTTCGCCGCCTTGCCGCCCAACTCGAGCGTCAGCTTCTTGCGCGTTCCGGCCACGGACTTGGCGATGATTTTCCCGACTTCGGTCGAGCCTGTGAAGGCGAGCTTGTCGATGTCCGGATGATTGACGATGGCCGCGCCGGTGTCGCCGAAACCGGTGACGATATTCACCACGCCCCCGGGCAAATCGGCTTCTGCGAGGATCTCCGCAAGATGCATGGCGGTGACCGATGTCGTTTCGGCCGGTTTGAGCACACAGGTGTTGCCGCAAGCCAGAGCGGGCGCGAGCTTCCATGCGGCCATGAGCAGCGGGAAATTCCACGGGATGATCTGGCCGGCCACTCCGAGCGGGCGCGGCTTGCGACCGGGGAACGCATAGTCGAGCTTGTCGGCCCAGCCCGCATGGTAGAAGAAGTGCGCGGCGACAAGCGGCAAGTCGATGTTGCGGCTCTCGCGGATGGTTTTGCCGCCGTCGAGCGATTCGAGGACGGCGAGATCGCGGATTTTTTCCTGCAGGAGGCGCGCGATGCGAAAGAGATATTTGCCGCGTTCGCGTCCGGGCATCTTGCCCCACGTTTTTTCGTACGCCCGGCGCGCGGCCTTGACCGCCTTGTCCACGTCGGCCGCGGTGCCTTGGGCGATCTCTGCATGCTGCTTTTCCGTGGCCGGATTGATCGACGGGAAATATTTGCCCGAGGACGGTTTGACGAATTTGCCGCCAATGAAGAGTTCGTAACGCGGCTTGATCGTGATGTCGGTGTGAACTTCGGGCGCGGGCGAGTAGTTCCAGCGCTCGTTGAAGCGCAGATGGCGGTCGCGAACCGGAACGGGTGCGGCGTGGGCGGGCGCTGTGATGGACGCCGTGCGGGTGACGAGTTTCTTCGTTTTTTTGCTCATGGCAGGGAGAAGTAGTCGCCGCTTTGGTAGCGTCCGTCGACGGACTTGGCGATCTGGAGAAGGATGTCATTGGCCAGCGTGCTGGCGCCGAGGCGGAAGAGATCGGGCGTGAGCCAGTCGTCACCGAGGGTTTCGTTGACCATGACCAGATATTGCAGGGCCTGCTTGGCCGTGCGGATTCCGCCGGCCGGCTTCATGCCGATGCGCACGCCGGTGGCGAAGAAAAATTCGCGGATGGCATCAAGCATGACCAGTGTGACAGGCAACGTGGCCGCCGGACTGACCTTGCCGGTCGACGTCTTGATGAAATCCCCGCCCGCTTGCATGGCAATCATGCTCGCGGCGCGCACATTGTCGTAGGTGACGAGTTCGCCCGTCTCGAGGATGACCTTGAGGTGGACGTCACCGCAGAGCTGTTTCACTGCGGCGATCTCATCATGGACCTTGGCATATTCGCCACGGAGGAAAGCGGCGCGATCGATGACCATGTCGATTTCGTCGGCGCCGGCATTGAGCGCGACGCGCGTATCCTCAAGTTTGGTTTTCATCGAGGACTGTCCGCTCGGAAAATAAGTGGCCACCGCGGCGACTTTGACATTCGAGCCGCGGAGGAAAGCTTTGGCCGCCGGAACGAGGTTCGGATAAACGCAGACCGCGGCGACGGGGCCGACTTTGTAGCGGTCGGGCGCGGGATGCATGGCTTTGTGGCAAATGGTCATCACCTTCCCCGGCGTGTCGCGCCCCTCCAGCGTGGTGAGGTCGAGCATGGAGAAAACCATGCGCAGACCTTGCAGCTTCGATTCGGTCTTGATGCTGCGTTTGGTGAAAGTGGCCGCGCGTTCTTCGACCATAATCTGGTCGACCCGCCCGAAGGACGGTGATTGGCGCGTCATGGGGAACAGGGCGCTCACGAGAACCGGAAGATATCGCGCAGCACTTGGAACCACAAGAAAAGCATTCCGCGCCAGGAATAGCGTCCGTGCTCTTCCCCTTCCCGCTGGAGAAGCCCCTCGCGGAGGTTGTGCTGCATCTGGGATTCCATGTCGCGCTCGACGCACACACGGACCGAATCGGGATCGACCGCCTGCAAAGTCGTGCGCTCCACTCCCCGGCCGGCGAGGAACTTTTCATGCCCGGCAAGCAGCGCTTCGAAC
>VEQL01000022.1 GCA_018883245.1 Chthoniobacterales bacterium | reverse complement strand
CCAGCCAATCTCGCTGCGCTCAGCGGCTGTCTTCAAGCGTTCAAAATAAACACTTTGACAACCTTTTCGGTATGAATATTCTCCTTTTGTGGAGTTTGAGTATGATCCCGAAAAGAGCAAAATCAACGCAGCCAAGCATGGCATCGATTTCAATGATGCGAGACGACTTTGGCTTGATGGGAAAGGATTGGTGGTCTCTGCCCGATCCGTCACGGAACCGCGCGAGGCTATCATTGCAGAGCTTGATGGAACATTGTGGACTGCCATTTACACCCTGCGGAGCGAATCGATCCGCATCATATCGGTAAGGAGATCAAGAAATGAAGAAAGCGAACGCTACAATAACCGCTGAGGAATTTGATCGTCGTTTTGACGATGGCGAGGATATCAGCGCGTATCTGGATTGGGACAACGTACGCCGTCCCGGACTGGAACCGCGCCGGGTGAATGTGGACCTCCCGAGTTGGATGATATCCGAGCTCGACAAACAGGCCTCCCTCATCGGCGTGACGCGTCAATCGATCATCAAGGTCTGGCTCAGCGAACGCATCAAGACGGAGAAATCCGAACGATCGCGCGCAGCCAATCTCGCTCCGCTCGGCGCCTGATGCCGGTCGTTCGGCAATAAAAATTGAGTTCCTCACGATCGCTGCTGTGTCTTTAACCATGTCCGCGATGATTGACCTCCAAGAGATGACCACGTCCGACAAGCTGCGCCTCATGGAGGCATTGTGGCAAAATCTTGCCACGACTGCTTCAGAAGTAGTCTCGCCCGAGTGGCATGGAGAGGCTCTTGCGGAACGGGACCGATTGATCGCCTCTGGAGAAGAGACATTCATCGACTGGGAAACTGCCAAGAAACAGCTCCGAGAAGAGCTTCAGTGAAAATTGTCATTCAACCGTCAGCACTGGCGGACTTGAAGGGTGGGTTTCGGTTTTACGAAAGACAGCAGACGGGACTCGGAAGCTATTTTCTCGATTCACTTTATTCCGATATCGAGTCCCTTCTCCTCTACGCAGGAATTCATCCGCAGCATTTTGGCAAGCATCGCCTTCTCTCGGAAAGATTTCCATGCGCCGTCTACTATGAAGTGCGGGACGACCTGATTCTGGTTCGGGCGGTTTTGGATCTACGCAGAGATCCATCGTGGATATCCCGAAAACTGCGCAAGCTTAAATAAGTCCAACAATGCGCGCCACCGCACCACTACCCGTCGCCGATGATCGCGGACATTCGGCGTAGCGTCGCCATTCACCTTCTGCGTGTCTAAGGGCTTTGAGAGGTGGAGCAGCACGCCTTGCTACTGCTGGGGTCATGGTTCATATTGATGCAATGGAGCTGACGCTGCCAAAGTCTCTGAGCGAACGCCTTTCCACCCGCGATGCTGCGTTGCATCTGGCCATCGGGCTGTTCATATCCGAGGAAGCCACGCTGGGCCAAGCGGCGAGCACGGCCGGCCTCTCGCAAAGCGATTTCCTCCGTGAACTGGGGCGCCGCGGTATTGCGATGCACTACGGCGAACACGAACTCGCCGAGGATCTGCGGATGGTCGATGCGCTGTCGGCGCGATGATCGTTCTCTCCGATACATCACCGCTGACGGCTCTGCTCACGATCAACAGATCGGAGATTCTGTTCCTTCAAGTTTGGCCGTCTCGTTTCAGCCGAAAAGTTTGTCGAAGTCGTTGTGCGACCCGATCCAGACCCAAGTGATTTCATCGCCGCTGCGTTGTCCGATGGCGCGGTATTGCGCGGAGACTCGCACCGACCACACATCCGCGTAGCCAGCCAATTTTTTGAAACGAAGCGAGGGATGCGCCGGATCTTGGGCGAACTGAGCGTAGGCTTTGCGCGCGTCTTTTCGTGCCCGGTCCGAAAGCTGGCCGTAGGCACGCCAGAAACTCGGACGGACAAGGGACTTCACAAGCGCTTGAGGTCGAGAGGCTCGGCTGGCTCCGCTGCCGCATCGCGCAGGAAACTCTCGAACCGCGGGCGCGGCTCGCCTTCGGCCACGATAGATTCCCAGCGCTTGTCACCCTCCCGGTCCAGAAGGAAACGGGCAAAGTCGGTGACCTCAGCTTGCTTCGCTTCGGGTAACGATTCGCAGATACGGATCAGTTCAAGCGTCGCCGTGCTCATGACTGAAAACTAGCCAGGCACAGATACTCAGTCAATTCGCGCGCCGGCCAGAGCAGATATCCAGGTGGAGACCGCTCAAAAATTCCGGCACTCACAGAGCGCCGCTACAACCTCACTCAGGTTTCACACTCAGGTCTCAGCCCTTTCCCACTCCTACCGCTTCGACTCGTAAGCCAAGTTCGGGCTGAGCCATTTCTCCACTTCGGCCACCGTCATGCCTTTGCGCTTCGCGTAGTCTTCTATTTGGTCGCGCTGGATTTTGCCGACGGCGAAATATTTGGCCTCGGGGTGCGCGAAGTAGAGACCGCTCACCGAGCTGGCCGGCATCATGGCGAGGCTTTCAGTCAACTTGACGCCGGTGTGCTTGGTGCTCTCGAGGAGGTCGAAAAGCGTCCATTTTTCCGTATGGTCGGGACACGCCGGATAGCCGGGCGCCGGACGGATTCCGCGATATTTTTCGCGGATGAGATCCTCATTGCTTAGCGACTCGGATTTGCCGTAGCCCCAAAGATCGCGAACCTCCTTGTGCATGCGCTCGGCAAAGGCTTCGGCCAAACGGTCAGCCAGCGCTTTGAGCATGATCGCGCTGTAGTCATCGTGCTCGGCTTCGAAGGCCTTGGCACGTTCTTCGACGCCGATGCCGGCGGTCACGGTGAAACCGCCGCAGTAGTCGATGCGTCCGCTGCCCTTCGGCGCAAGGAAGTCGGCTAGCGCGTAGTCAGGCTGGCCGGAGGATTTGTCCAGCTGCTGACGCAACGTGTGGAACGTCTTCAGGACCTTGGAGCGATCCGCGTCGGCGTAGATCTCGATGTCGTCACCCACCGTGTTGGCCGGCATGATGGCGCAGACGCCTTTGGCCGTGACCCATTTCTCCTGCACCATCCGATCGAGCATCTTGCGGGCGTCGTTGTAGAGTTCGGTGGCATGTTGTCCTACCACTTCGTCTTCGAGGATGGACGGAAAACGTCCGCGCAATTCCCACGCGTGGAAAAACGGCGACCAGTCGATGTAATCGACCAATTCCTCCAACGGGAAATCGTCGAAGACTTTCACCCCGGTGAATGCCGGAGTGTCGATAGACTCCTTCGACCAGTCGGGCGCGAAACGCCGTTTGCGCGCTTCCTCGATGCCCACCAACTTGGCGTCGCGCTGTTTGGCCGCAAATTCCGTGCGCAGGCGTTCGTAGTCGGCCGACAAATCGGCGGCGAATTTCGGCCGAGTGTCCGGATTGAGCAATTGCGAGACAACACCCACCACGCGCGAAGCGTCGGTGACATGCACGACTTCCTTGTCGTAATGCGGGGCGATTTTCACCGCGCTGTGGGCGCGGCTGGTGGTGGCCCCGCCGATGAGAAGCGGGATGTCGAATCCTTCACGCTTCATTTCCGAGGCGACGTGCATCATTTCGTCGAGCGACGGGGTGATGAGCCCGCTCAGGCCAATCACATCGACCCCGTGGGTGCGGGCCTCGGCGAGGATCTTTTCGCAAGAGACCATGACACCGAGATCGACGACCTCGTAACTATTGCAGGCCAGCACGACACCGACGATGTTCTTGCCGATGTCGTGGACGTCGCCTTTGACCGTGGCCATGAGCACTTTGCCCTGCGCACGGGCGTTGGGATTCGCCGCGCGCTCGCGCTCCATGTAAGGCGTGAGCCAGGCGACCGATCGTTTCATAACGCGCGCGCTTTTCACCACCTGCGGGAGGAACATTTTTCCTTCGCCGAAAAGATCGCCGACGATCCGCATACCATTCATCAACGGCCCCTCGATGACATCGAGCGGACGCGGGTATTTCTGCCGCGCTTCCTCGGTGTCCTCGTCGATGTGATCAACGATACCTTTGATCAAAGCGTGAGCCAACCGCTCCTCGACCGGGGCCTCCCGCCATTTGGTGTCTTTCTCGACGGCGGCTCTGCCCGCGCCTTTGACCGTCTCGGCAAATGCAACAAGGCGCTCGGTGGCATCGGGACGGCGGTTGAGCAGGACGTCCTCGATTAGCTCGAGCAGATCGGGCGGGATTTCCGCGTAAACACCGAGCTGCCCGGCATTGACGATTCCCATGTCCAGACCGGCTTTGATCGCATGGTAAAGAAAAGCCGTGTGCATCGCCTCGCGGACGGGATTGTTTCCGCGAAAGCTGAAGGAAATATTGCTCACACCACCGCTGACGCGCGCGTAGGGGAGATTCTGTTTGATCCAGCGCGTGGCCTCGATGAAATCGACCGCGTAGTTGTTGTGTTCCTCGATACCCGTGGCAACGGTAAGGATGTTCGGGTCGAAAATGATGTCTTCCGCGGCGAAGCCGACTTCCTCGACGAGGATCTTGTAGGCGCGCCGGCAGATTTCGATGCGGCGCTCGTAATTGTCCGCCTGACCCTTTTCATCGAATGCCATGACGATGACCGCCGCGCCGTAACGCATGACTTGGCGGGCCTGTTCTTTGAATTTCTCCTCACCCTCTTTGAGCGAGATGGAGTTGACCACGCACTTGCCCTGCACGCAGCGCAGGCCGGCCTCGATGACTTCCCACTTCGAGGAATCGATCATGATCGGCACGCGCGAGATGTCCGGCTCGCTGGCCACGAGCTGGAGGAATTTGGTCATGGCGGCGGCGCCGTCGAGCATCCCCTCGTCCATGTTGACATCTATGATCTGTGCGCCGGCTTCGACTTGCTGGCGGGCCACGGCCAGCGCCTCGTCATATTGGTTGCCGAGGATGAGCTTGGCGAATTTGGGCGAGCCGGTGACGTTGGTGCGCTCGCCGATGTTGATGAACGGGATCTCGGGACGCGCGGTGAAGGGCTCGAGTCCGCTCAGGCGCAGCGTGCGTGTGCGCTCGGGGATGCGACGCGGCCTGACGTCCCGCGTGGCTTTGACGATGGCAGCGATGTGATCGGGCGTGGTGCCGCAACAGCCGCCGATGATGTTGAGCCACCCCTGCTCGGCCCATTCGCGCAACTGCGGGGCGAGCGACTCTGGCGTCTCGGGGAATCCGGTCGGCGAAAGCGGGTCGGGCAAGCCGGCGTTCGGATACGCACTGACATGAAACGGAGCGAGGTGCGCGAGTTCCTCGATGTAAGGACGCATTTCCTTGGGTCCGAGCGCGCAGTTGAGCCCGACGCTGAGCAGCGGAAAGTGCGAAATGGAATTGAGAAAAGCCTCGGTCGTCTGACCAGTGAGCGTGCGTCCGCTCAAATCGGTGATGGTGCCCGAGACCATGACGGGCAAGCTGATGTTTTTGTCGGCGAAATATTGCGCAATGGCATAAAGCGCGGCTTTGCAATTCAGCGTGTCGAAGACGGTTTCGACGAGGAGCACATCCACCCCGCCGGTGATAAGATTCTCGATCTGCTCGCGGTAGGCGGCAGCCACTTGCTGGAACGTCACCTCGCGTGCACCGGGATCGTTGACATCGCGGGAAATGGTGAGCGTTTTGCTCATCGGCCCGACCGCACCCGCGACGAAGACGCGGCGGCTCTTGCACGCATCGGCCGCGGCCCGCGCGAGCTTGGCCGCTTCGCGGTTCAACTCGGGGACCAGTTCCTCCATCCCGTAGTCGGCTTGGGAGATGGTCGTGCTGTTGAAGGTGTTGGTCTCGATGAGGTCCGCCCCGGCCGCAATGTATTGCTCGTGGATGCCGCGGATGACTTGAGGTTGGGTCAAAACAAGGAGGTCGTTGTTTCCTTTGACGTCGCTAGGCCATCCAGCAAAGCGCTTCCCGCGATAGGCAGCCTCGTCGAGTTTATGGCGCTGGACCATCGTGCCCATCGCGCCATCGAGATATACGATGCGTTCGGCCAGCAGGGCTTGCAGCGCTTGCGCTGTGTCCGGTTTGCTCATCGGAGTTATTACTCGCGCGGGGAAAAAATGGCGCTTTCGGCCCGACGCGCCTCCAGCCACAGGACGTCGGACAAGCGGTTCAGCGACTGGAGAATTGTGTCGGCGCGTTGGGGATTGAGCAGACCAGCCTGGTTGACCGACAGAAGCGCAATCTCCGCCTCGCGGCAGGCGGTGCGGGCGCAGTCGAGGGCTGCTGCGGAGAGATTGGCACCGGGCGTCGCCCAGCCTTTGTATGTGAAACCTTCGGATTCCAGACGCGCCACCCGCCCATCCAAAACGCCGAGCAGCGCCTCGTCAAAATTCGGCATACCGGAGGCCGCGTAACGCTCCCAGTCCTCCGGGGCAACAGCCACCTCGCCCATCAAATTGACCAGATTGCGCTGCACCTGCTCGATGAAAGCACGCGACTCGGATTCGTCCGGCGGAAGACAAGCTTTGGCCATGCCGAGGCGCGCATTGAGTTCATCGACCCGGCCGTTGGCCACGATGCGCGCATCGGTCTTGGGCACACGGCATCCGAATAGCAGCGAGGTGGTTCCATCGTCCCCGGTTCGAGTGGCAATACTGTTCACGGAGCGATTAAATACCTGAGGCTCATATAAAAGCAACCCATCAAAATATCATGATATGTAGATATGTTCTTTTCGAACCAAGGAAAGTTGTTGCCCTGAAGCCATTACGGCGATAAACAACAGGGCCATTTTTGTGAAAGGAAAGAAGTCATGAATGTTTTGGACAAAATCGAGGCTGAGCAACTCAAGGCTGATGTGGCCAAGTTTTCGGTAGGAGACACCGTCAAAGTTCACACCCGCGTGATCGAGGGCGAGAAAGAGCGCATCCAGATTTACGCCGGAATCGTCATCGGCCGCAAAGGCACCGGTGTGAACGAGAATTTCACCGTGCGTCGCGTCTCCTACGGCGAGGGCGTCGAGCGCGTCTTCCCGCTCCATTCCCCGCGCATTGCCAAGATCGAGGTGGAGAAAAAAGGTTCCGTGCGCCGCGCCAAACTGAATTATCTGCGCAAACGCAAAGGCAAATCGGCGACCACGGTGAAAGAGAAGTCCGGCGCCGAATCCGCGGCTGCCTGATCTTTCCCCGGGCCTCCCCATGGCCTGCGACCTCAGCCGCGAGCGACTTCTCCAAGCCCGCGGTTTTGCAACGGTTGCCGGCGTGGACGAAGCCGGACGCGGACCGCTGGCCGGATCCGTGGTGGCGGCGGCAGTCGTTTTGCCCGGTGACTTCGCCCTCGACGGCCTGACCGACTCGAAAAAACTTTCCCCGCCAAAGCGTGAAAAACTTTTCACGGCGATCACTGCGACGGTTGAAGTGGCTTGGGCGGTCGGCGAGGCCTCGGCGGCGGAGATCGATGATCTCAACATCCTGCGGGCCACGCATCTCGCCATGGCCCGCGCCGTCGATGCACTGCCTCGCAAACCCGACCACGCGCTGGTGGACGGGCTTCCGGTTCGGGGACTGCCGGTGGAACACACGGCGCTCGTCGGCGGCGATTCCCTGAGCCTGAGCATCGCCGCGGCCAGCATCATCGCGAAGGTCACGCGCGACCGCGCGATGGAGCTGCTCGATGCGCAATTTCCGCAATATGGATTTGCACGCCACAAAGGCTATGGTGTGCGCGAGCACCTTGAAGCCCTACGCGAACATGGACCCTGCCCCGCCCATCGCCGATCGTTTGCGCCGGTGGCTCGGGCGCAAGCCGCGCACGCCGCTTCCTGACCACATCGCCTTCGGGCGGTGGGGCGAACGGGAGGCGGAGAAGTTTTTGCGACGCCAGAGATACCGGATTCTTTACCGCAACTTCCGTGCGCCCGGCGGCGGCGAGGTCGATCTCGTCTGCCGCGACAAGCCCGAGGACACGCTCGTTTTCGTCGAAGTAAAGACCCGCGCCACCGAAGAGCGCGGACGCCCCGCCGACGCGGTCGATTACGAGAAACAGCGGCTCGTCGCCCGCGGTGCGATGGCGTGGCTGCGCCTGCTGAATTTTCCCGACATCCGCTTCCGATTCGACATCGTGGAAGTTCTGGCGACGACGCGGGACAATCCCGAGATCACTCTCATCCGGAATGCCTTCCCGCTGCCGGAATATTACGTTTATTGAACAAGTCCGGACTTGCCCGCAAGCGCACAAGCCGCAGCATCAAACGAATGAAACAGCACCACCGTATCGTCGTGCTTGATGAAGGTCATTTGCTCGACGGAAATCTGCCATGGGGCGAAGTGGCCGACTTGGGCGAGCTGACGGTGTATAAGCACACGGCAGAAGCTGATGTGGTCGCGCGTGCACGGGGGGCGCAGATCATTCTCACCAATAAAACACCGATCACGGCGGAAACCTTGGCCGCGCTGCCCGGGCTGAAATTCATCGGCGTGCTCGCCACCGGTCACAATGTGGTGGACTCTTCCGCGGCGCGGACGCATGGAATCACCGTGAGCAATGTGCCGGCCTACGGCACGGATTCGGCTGCCCAGCATGTGTTCGCCCTGATCCTCGAGCTGTGCAACCGCGTCGGACTGCATGCACAGTTCGTCGCGAGGGGGGATTGGTCGGCATCGCGCGAGTGGTGCGCTCCGCAGACCGCTGTCACGGAGTTGTCGGGACTGACGCTCGGCCTGATCGGTCGCGGACGCATCGCGAAGCGCGTGGCGGAAATCGGCGGCGCTTTCGGCATGGAAGCCCTCATGGCCAGCCCGTCCAAGCCGGAGGGCGGTGGAGAATTGTCGGCCCTCGATCGGGTGATCAGGGAAGCGGACGTCCTTTCCCTTCATTGCCAGCTGACGCCCGCGAATGCCGGGATGATCAATTCCACGCTCCTCGGAAAGATGAAAGCCGGGTCGTTTCTCATCAACACAGCCCGCGGCGGATTGATCAAAGAGGTGGATTTGGCACAGGCGCTGAGGCGCGGCCCGATTGCGGGCGCGGGGTTGGACGTGCTCACGGTCGAGCCGCCACCGGCTGATCATCCGCTTTGCACTCTGCCAAACTGCATCATCACGCCGCACATGGCATGGACCGGACCACGTGCGCGCCAGCGCCTGCTCGAGGTGACAGCGCAGAACATCCGGGCATTCCTGCAAGGCAAGCCGATCAATGTCGTCAATCCCTGATCCCACGCGCACTGCAAATCGCTTTCGTTCAGGACACGGCACCGACTAAAGTCCGCACTGCATGAAACGCATTCTTTCCGGCATCCAGCCGTCCGGCGCGCTGCATCTCGGCAATTACCTCGGCATGATGCGTCCGGCTGTGGAATTGCAGCACCAAGGCGAGGCACTTTATTTCATCGCCGATCTGCACGCGCTCACGACGCTACGCGACCCGGTCGCACTGCGTCGTTACTCGCGCGATGTGGCGCTCGACTTCCTGGCTTGCGGACTCGATCCGTCGAAGGCGTTCCTTTTCCGGCAGTCGGACATCCCGAAAGTCCCGCTGCTCACCTGGATTCTCAGCACAGTCACGCCGATGGGCCTGCTTGAGCGCTGTCACTCCTACAAGGACAAGATCGCCCACGGTATTGCACCCTCCCACGCGCTGTTCTCGTATCCCGTTCTGATGGCGGCGGATATCCTTGTTTATGACAGCGATATCGTGCCGGTGGGCAGGGACCAAAAACAGCACTTGGAAGTGACCCGCGACATTGCGGTGAAAATCAACGAAACCTTCGGGCCCGTGTTCAAGCTCCCCGAGCCCTCGATACGCGAGAACGCGGCCGTGGTTCCGGGCACGGACGGCGCGAAGATGAGCAAGAGCTACGGCAACACGATCGAGATTTTCGCCGATGAGAAAACGATGAAGAAGAAAATCATGGCGATTGTCACCGACTCCACGCCGGTCGAGGCGCCCAAGGACGCCGAGACCAATGCCATTTACCAACTTTACAAACTCTTCGCGTCCGCGGACGACGCCGCGACCATGGCCGGAAAGTTCCGCGCGGGCGGCTCCGGCTACGGCGAGTTCAAAAAACAACTTTTTGCCACGGTGTGGGAATATTTCGCGCCGATGCGATCCAAGCGCGCGGAACTCGAGTCCGATCCATGCCATGTGGATGACGTCCTGCGCCGCGGCGCAGAGCATGCCAACGCGCTCGCGGACAAAGTCATGGCGCGCGTTGAAAGCGCAGTCGGATTGCGGGCATGATTCTCTACACGTGGCTGGCGGGAGCTTGGACTGCCGTGCTGTGGTTTTTCACCTTCGGCGTGGCACGTCATCTTTTCGGCGTGTTCCCGCGCGAGCGCGCCGGTGAAGTGACCACGGCTTTGTTTCCGGGATATTTCATCGTCGCCATCGCGCTGGGACTGGGCGCCACGCTAATTCTCTGGTTTAACCGCCGAGCACCGCATGCCAACGCAGCGCTCATCCTGCAATTGGCCGCTCTTTCCGCTCTCACAGCAATCCCGCTGTTTATCCAGCCGGCGATGGCGGTGCACGCGCCCGGCACCACCGGCTTTGCACGCTGGCACGGACTTTCGATGGCGCTTAATCTTTTCTCCTTGATCGCTGTTCCAGCCGCTTCTTTATTGGTTCTCAGGAGAAGCAAGGAGTGAAGGCATGAATGATGATTATTCGCGCAGTCCTGACCGGGTATTGGCCTCGGAAAAAGTAGTATCGGGACGGAAGATTTTCTTTCTCGATTTCAAAGAGAACAGTCGTGGCCGGGTCTTGAAAATCACGGAGGACGTGAACGGACGACGCGACACCATCATGGTTCCGGACGAGGCGCTCGACGATTTTTACGACGCACTCGGTCGCATTCTCGATGCCGACGATGCGGCCTCTGCCGCCGCGGAAGACGCCGACCGCTGAGTTCCCATACCCTGTGCAGGGTATTACGCCGGAGGAGACTGGCGGCGGAGGAGGAGGTCCGGTAAAACTGCGTTCCTTATGGATCAAATCGTCAAGTCCCTCAGTCAAAGTCTCAGCCTTCCCGAGCCGGCCGTCCGCGCCGGGGTGGGGATTCTTCTCAACTTCATCAAACAAAAAGCGGGCGGCACGCAATTTGAAGCCATGGTCGGCTTGCTGCCGGGCGCATCCGCGCTGATGTCATCGGCTCCGGCAGCGGGTGCGTCAGGCGACGCCTCGGGAATGCTCGGCGGGCTATTGGCCAAAGCGGGCAGCATGCTCGGCGGCGATTTGGGTGGCGCAGCGCAGGCGATCAGCGCACTGCAAGGCGCCGGTATTCCTCTCGACAAAGCCGGTCCTCTGGCCGGCGGATTTTTCGAGCAGGCCAAGTCGGTCGCGGGCCCCGACGCGGTCGATGCGGTCGTGAAACAACTTCCGGCCCTCGCTTCCCTTTTCGCCAACAAATAACAACACCAAACACCGACAACACCATGGGTCTACTCGCAACCATCATCAACAAAGTCTTCGGCGGCAAAAAGGAAGTTGCCGCATCCGAGATAGCAGCCACCGCCGAGGCACCGGCCGCAGCGGCCGCTCCCGTCGAGGAAATCGACGTCACCGCTTACCTCAACGACCTCTCCTCGAAGTCCAAAGAAAAACTCGACTGGAAAGTTTCCATCGTGGACCTGATGAAACTGGTGGGCATGGACAGCAGTCTTGCGGCGCGCAAAGAGCTGGCCAAGGAACTGAACTATCCGGGCGACACGGCCGATTCCGCCAAGATGAACATCTGGCTCCACAAGCAGGTGCTGCAGCAAATCGCCAAGAACGGCGGCAAACTGCCGTCGGATCTCCTGGCCTGAAAAACCGACGCCCTTTCACAAGCGCCGCGGACTCCAGTTCGCGGCGCTTTTTTATTGGCGCCGCGAAAAACCGTGCCCCATCATCAAAGGCGCAGGGGAGCCGCAAGGCTGAGAGTCCCGCCACGGCGGGTGACCCTTCGAACCTGATCCGGGTCATGCCGGCGCAGGGAGCGGAGAAGAATCCGGGCCGCGCGCACCCTCCCCTGCGCGAACAACCACCATGATCTCCGATCCTTCCACCCAAAGCGCACACGGGCAGACCGACAACGCCATGCCCAACAGCCGTCGCATTTACGTGAACGGCATAGTCCACCGCGACGTGCGGGTCCCGTTCCGCGAAATCACGCTGGCGCCGACCAAAGATTTCCAAGGCCGGCTCGAACCGAATGACCCGGTTCGCGTTTATGATACCAGCGGACCGTGGGGAGACGGGGAATACCGCGGTGACGTCGAACAGGGCCTCCCCGCTCTGCGCCGCGAGTGGATCCTCGGCCGCGGAGACGTGGAAGAGTATGCGGGCCGCATGGTCCGGCCGGAGGACAACGGCTACCTTTCGGGTGTCCACGCCTCGCACGCAGGCAAGCGCAACGGCAAGGCAGCACTCAAAGAATTTCCCGGCCTGCGCCGCAAACCGCTGCGCGCCAAGGCCGGCAAAGTCGTCACGCAACTCGCTTACGCCCGGGCGGGCATCATCACCCCGGAGATGGAATTCATCGCCATACGCGAAAATATGGGGCGCGCCATGATCGCCGACCTTGGAAAGGACATCGTCCGCAACGACCTCCGCAAACAGCATGCCGGTTCAGCTCAATCGCACGACAGTCCCTACGCACCGTCCGTCTTCCGACGTTTCCCTCAGCGCATCCCGGCGCAAATCACTCCGGAGTTTGTGCGCGACGAAGTTGCCGCGGGCCGCGCGATCATTCCCGCGAACATCAACCACCCGGAAAGCGAGCCGATGATCATCGGGCGGAATTTCCTGGTGAAAATCAACGCCAACATCGGCAACAGCGCCGTTGCTTCCTCGATCGAGGAAGAGGTGGAAAAAATGCGCTGGGCGACCAAATGGGGTGCCGACACGGTGATGGATCTCTCCACCGGCAAGAACATCCACGCCACGCGTGAATGGATCCTTCGCAACTCTCCGGTTCCAATCGGAACGGTGCCGATTTACCAGGCGCTCGAGAAAACCGGCGGCAAAGCCGAGGACCTGACGTGGGACATTTTCCGCGACACGCTCATCGAGCAGGCCGAACAGGGCGTGGACTATTTCACCATCCACGCCGGCGTGCTGCTGCGGTTCGTTCCCCTCACCGCCTCGCGCATGACCGGCATCGTCAGCCGCGGCGGCAGCATCATGGCGAAATGGTGCCTCGCACACCACAAGGAGAACTTCCTCTACACGCATTGGGACGACATCTGCGACATCATGGCCGCCTATGACGTGAGTTTTTCGATCGGTGACGGTTTGCGTCCGGGCTCGATCGCCGACGCCAACGATCGCGCGCAGTTCGGCGAACTCGAGGTGCAGGGCGAACTCACCAAGCGCGCGTGGTCCAAAGGCGTGCAAGTCATGAACGAGGGACCCGGCCACGTGCCGATGCACATGATCGAGGAGAACATGGCAAAGCAGCTCGAATGGTGCCATGAGGCGCCGTTCTACACGCTCGGACCGCTCACCACCGACATCGCACCCGGTTACGACCACATCACGAGCGGCATCGGCGCCGCGATGATCGGCTGGTATGGCTGCGCCATGCTTTGCTACGTGACGCCCAAGGAACATCTCGGGTTGCCGGACAAGAAAGACGTCAAAGACGGCGTCATCGCCTACAAAATCGCCGCGCATGCGGCCGACTTGGCCAAGGGACATCCGGGCGCCCAATACCGCGACAACGCGTTGAGCAAGGCCCGCTTCGAATTTCGCTGGGAGGATCAGTTCAACCTCGGACTCGATCCGCAAACAGCCCGCGAATTCCACGATGCCACGCTTCCGCAGGAGGGCGCCAAATCAGCGCACTTCTGTTCCATGTGCGGTCCGCATTTCTGCTCGATGAAAATCACCGAGGACGTGCGCAAATACGCCGCGGAACAAGGCCTCGGAGAAACCGAAGCCATCGAACGGGGGATGCAGGCAAAGTCGAAGGAGTTTTTGGAAAAAGGCGCGGAGGTTTATTCAAGGGCATAGTTGCTTGCCGAAGGCCAATTTCCAGAGGACGCTCGCCGCACCATGAGTTTTCTACTGGCCAAAGCCGCCATCGCAACAGGCATCGGTGTGGTCATAGCCTTTGCTCTTTGAGCACGTTCGCCTACCTGCGCGACAGACTGTTTCTTTTTTCCTGCGTGCTTTACGCCGTGAATCGCTGGGCGATCAAGCCGCTCGTGCCGCATGGATTTTTTGCGTGGTCGTTGAATGATCTGCTGCTCATTCCCTGCGCAGTTCCGGTGTGCCTCTGGATCGAAAAGAAAACCGGATTGCGAAAACACGATAGACCGCCAGATGCACGGGAAATCGTCTTCGTGCTCCTTCTGTGGTCAGTGCTATTTGAAATTGTCGCGCCGAGATTCATCGCGCGCGCGACAGGCGATTGGCTCGATGTGGTGGCCTACGCCGCGGGCGGTGGGCTCGCATGGCTATGGTGGAACCGTCCACTCCCGCCCCATTGAGGGGGCGGGAATCGCGACGGTCCGTCTGCGCGCGCGGCCGATCCCGGATTCAAGCCAAGTCGAACCGGTCGAGGTTCATGACCTTGTTCCAGACGGCCACGAAGTCGCAGACGAATTTCTCCTGCGCATCCGCGCTTCCATAAACCTCGGCCAGTGCGCGGAGTATGGAGTTCGACGCGAAGACCAGATCCACACGTGTTCCGGTCCATTTCTTTTTGCCGGTTTTGCGATCGTGACCTTCAAAAAGATCGCGCTCGGGTGTTGTCGGTTTCCATTCGGTCCCCATGTCGAGGAGATTGACGAAGAAGTCGTTGGTCAGTGCACCGGGCCGCCCGGTGAGAACGCCGTGCGCTGAATTCTCGACATTGGCACCGAGCACACGCAAACCACCCAAGAGGACGGTCATTTCCGGCGCGGTGAGCGTGAGAAGCTGGGCTTTGTCCACGAGCATTTCCTCGGCTGGAACAGCGAATTTGGTCTTGAGGTAGTTGCGGAAGCCATCGGCAACCGGTTCGAGCACGGCAAAGGATTGAACGTCGGTCTGGTCTTGCGAGGCATCCGTGCGCCCGGGGGTGAACAGAACCTTCACGTCGTGACCGGCGTTTTTCGCAGCCTGCTCGACACCGGCACATCCTGCCAGCACGACCAGGTCGGCGAGCGATACCTTCTTGCTGCCGCCTGCGCTTTTGTTGAAGTCGGCCTGGATGCCTTCGAGCGTCTTGAGCACCTTTGCGAGCTGTTCGGGCTGGTTGACGCGCCAGAATTTTTGCGGCGCGAGCCGGATACGCGCGCCGTTGGCGCCCCCGCGCTTGTCCGATCCGCGGAATGTGGAAGCCGAAGCCCACGCCGTGGTCACCAACTCCGGGACCGTCAGTCCCGAGGCAAGGACTTTCGCCTTCAATGCTGCGATGTCCTTTTCATCGACCAGCGGATGATCCACAGCGGGAAGGGGGTCCTGCCAGATGAGTTCCTCCTTCGGCACTTCGGGACCGAGGTAGCGGGAACGCGGACCCATGTCGCGGTGCGTGAGTTTGAACCACGCACGGGCGAACGCATCGGCGAACTCCTCGGGGTGCTCGTAGAAGCGGCGCGAGATTTTCTCGTAGGCCGGATCGAAACGCAGCGAGAGGTCCGTGGTTAGCATCGTCGGCACGTGCTTCTTGCTCGGGTCGGCAGCGTCGGGGATGTCCGCCTTCGCGCCCTTGGCGACCCACTGATGCGCGCCCGCCGGACTCTTGGTGAGTTCCCAATCGTATTTGAAGAGGTTCTCGAAGTAATAGTTGCTCCACTTGGTTGGTGTCTGGGTCCACGTGACCTCGAGTCCGCTCGTGATGGTGTCCGCACCCTTGCCGGAACGGAACGTGCTCTTCCAACCGAGTCCTTCCTGTTCGATCGGCGCGTCCTCAGGGTCGGGGCCGACATGCTTGGCGTCGCCCGCCCCGTGGCATTTGCCGAAGGTGTGACCGCCGGCGATGAGCGCCACGGTTTCCTCGTCGTTCATCGCCATGCGCGCAAAAGTCTCGCGAATATCGCGCGCAGCAGCGATCGGATCGGGGTTTCCGTTGGGGCCTTCGGGGTTCACGTAAATGAGGCCCATCTGCACGGCCGCGAGCGGATTTTCCAGCTCGCGGTCTCCCGAATAACGCTTGTCGCCAAGCCATTCTTTCTCGGATCCCCAATAGATATCCTCTTCCGGTTCCCAAATGTCTTCGCGACCGCCGCCGAAGCCGAACGTTTTGAACCCCATCGACTCGAGGGCGACATTGCCCGCGAGGATCATCAAATCGGCCCAGGAAATTTTGCGTCCGTATTTCTGCTTGATCGGCCAGAGAAGTCGGCGCGCCTTGTCGAGATTCGTGTTGTCCGGCCAGCTGTTGAGAGGGGCAAAGCGCTGATTTCCGGTCCCGCCTCCGCCGCGACCGTCACCGGTTCGGTAAGTGCCCGCGCTGTGCCAAGACATGCGGATGAAAAGAGGACCGTAGTGACCAAAGTCGGCCGGCCACCAATCCTGCGAGTCTGTCATAAGGTCGGTAAGGTCTTTCTTCACCGCCTGGAGATCGAGGCTCTTGAACTCCTCGGCATAATCGAAGTCCTTCCCCATCGGGTCGGTCTTGGAGGATTGCTGGCTGAGCATCCGGAGGTTGAGCTGGTGCGGCCACCAGTCGCGGTTCGAGGTCCCGCGGCCGGACACTTGGGATCCAGGTTGGCCGTGGTTGAAGGGGCATTTGGATTCGGTGGACATAAGAGTTGTTTTCTTGGTTCTGCGTTGTTCGCCGGAAACGTTCGCAACCGCACGCTGCGAGGCGCCCATCGACGGACGATGGCACGATAATGCCTGCCTCCCGTTCTTCCCGCCAACAAAAACAGGCCGACAGCGCAACCGCACTTCTGCTTGCCCACGTCAGCGCGTGATGTTTTATTTCATCCGCGCATCCGCGACAGGGGGTATAGCTCAGTTGGTAGAGCGTCTCGTTCGCAACGATTTTTCGGCACTTTTCGCCCATTTCGCCCCAAATGCTTTCACGTGCGCTAACCGTTTGTCGCTAGAGACTTAGAAACTTTTCTCAAAGCTCTCATGTGAACTCACCCCACCCCATTTGACGGTCGTAGGGTTACAATTTGGGTTACAATTTGTTGGACGAGCGTTTGAATGACGACCTCGGTGTCAAATTTGGAACCGGGAGGAACTACTTGCTACGCCTTGGCATGTGGCGTCCTGCTCCTGAGATTAGGCATGTGCCGCAGCCGTGCGTTCGGTGCGTGGCGTGCAGAGTAGCACTGCGCAAGCAACTGGCGGCCAGAGGAAGACGAACCAACGCACGAAAGCGCTCGTTTGCACTGCACCCACGAGAAATCCCGGCTCGGCGTAGCAGATGGCAGCAAGAATGGCGGAAGTTGCCCAAAGAACAATGGCGCCGCTTCTCAAGGCCGCCACGACCAAAGCGAGCAAAAGAGGGAAGAGCATCATGTTGTCATAGTGCACATGATAAAATCCGGAGTAACCAAACGCGGCGCAAACGGCGGCGGTTTTGTCTATCGACATTGACTCAGCCTTTTGACGCGCGAAAAGCCATAAAGCCACGGCCAGAAGCCCGGTGAGCCCGCCGGCCACCGCGGTCGCCTGGATCGGCGTGAGTCCAAAAGACCCCATCCACATTCCGGCGGCGTTGCTCTGATGCTGCAGGTGTGTCAGTTGGTGACTGAGAAATCCCTCGACGACGGCATTTTCGGGCGAAGTTCCTGTCCAGAGAAGAGCGACGCCGCTTAAGGCCAAGAGGGATACCGCGCCTGCAATAAGTCCGAGAATATTTCTTCGTTGCCCGATAAAAAAGAGCAGGGCGAAAGCGACAGCGATCTGTGGCTTGATCATGGCCAGAGCCCAGCAGAGGCCTGCCGCGATCGGCCTCTTCTGGTCTAGCAGTATCATCTGCGCGATGACGAATCCGGTGCTGATGATGGAGAACTGTCCTTGGCAGAGCGCGACAAAGTTCCCCGAGAAAGCCAAGGGAATCGCCGCGCCCAAAGCGGCCGCTGCAGGGCCCGCGAAACGCAATTGCGAGGCCCCATAAAAAGCCATGAGTCCGAGCGCAGCCACGCTCAAGAATTGAAACAGGGCTCGATCCGGGTTGTATCCCGGGGGAGCGAAGAGCGGGGTGAAAATGGCAAAAGCGTAGGGAGGATAAACTGTGTAATTGGTAATGCCCGCATGCCCGTCCGCGGCGGCGACGAGTCCGTGCGGGTAAATACGCTCCGCAAAAATGGCATGCTCATCATTGCGCAGTTTGAGGTCGATGTCTTGGTCCGTTTGCCACGGCAAGGAAAGCCCGCGCCCGATGTAAGCCGCGCCACCGGCGAAAAGCATGGCCGCCAAGATCCAGATGAACGGGCTGGGCAGGCGCAAGCGCTTCATTGGCGGAAAATGTCACAGATTCCCCGCCCTCCCGCAAAAGCAAAGCTCTCAGCTAAGGTGCTCCATGCTAACGGCGCTCGCGCCCGGGTGTGCTTTCTTGAACTCTCGATTTCTCCGCATGGAAAAGAAGTCTTGCTCGCCGCATGATTTTTGTCGCTGCATTGGCCTTGGGCGTTATTCGTGGTGGTTGCCGGCAAAGCCGCTAACGATCGCGCTTATTGCTGGCTAATAAAGCCAATGCTGCTCCGCCTTAAAATTTGCGGTATCCTCGTATTCCTCGCGATTCCATGAGGACTCCCCCGGAAAAAGGTGACGAACACGCGGGTGCCGGTCTGCCGCCGCCACGGCAGTCATGTGCTCAGTCCGCTGGGGTCCGGCCAACATGGCGACATGAATTCGCCCAGTGGTTGCTGCTCGTAACGCTGCTTGGACTTCCTTCCGCCGTTCTCTACTGCACACAACCAGCGTGGTGGCGTGATTCTGACGGCATGTTCCAAGCGTTGCGCCAGATCGACTACCTGACGGTGATCCAGTGGCCGCCGCTGTATTGTCTGGCCGCGCGTCATCTCATCGGCGCCTTGGGAGACGGAGTCTTTCCCAGCGATCGTGGCGTGGAGGGGCTGATCCTTGTCCAGCACTGTGCCCTCGTGCTGGCGCAAACGTGGCTGGTGGGGGTGGCGGCGCAATCGTGGCGGGCGCGCTGGTGGGCGGCCGCTTTTCTAGTCGTCTGTCCGATCGCTCCGTGCTTTGCCCAATGCGTCGGCAGTGAGACGGGTGGCATCATTGCCGTCTATGCTTTCGCCGCCAGTGTGCTGTGGCTTATCCGATCGATTCCTCAGGACCGGTGGTGGCATTGGGTGATCTACTGTGCAGCGCTTTATGCGTGCCTGCAGTCGCGGCATGTCTATGTCCTCTACGCGGCGATTGTTCCATTCGCGATGCTGGCCCCACTGCGCGGTGCCCAGTTACGACCGATCCTGCTGGCTCTCGCGTGGACCCTCCTCGCGCTGATCGCTTCTTGGGCCACCGTGAAAACTCTCTGCGTCCGCTATCACATCGAACCCGTCTCGAGCATGGGCTACACCTTCCAGTGGCGACTGTTGCAAATCCACAAACAACCGCGGGACATGGTTGACTCATTCGTCGAGCGCATCGTTGCGCGGCTCCCCGAGGACGACGTCGAGACAAAAGAGGCGCTCCGGGCCTGGTCGGCTCGCGGGTTGAACCAAGGTGGGTCGGAACTGGAGGTCGACATTCGGCGGATGCTTCGCGAGCGAGGACACAAAGATTTCTTCGTCGAGTCGCGTCGGAGACTCAATCGACTTGCGCGTTTGGTCCTCTGGCCGCCGGATCCGTGCTGGATCCGCTCGGTGGGGCGGGATCTCTGGACCGCATCTTTGACGCCCCTGTCTAACATCGCGGCCACACCTCCCGCGACCACTGCGCAGCTCATCGACAGACTGAACGACCAAAAGACAAAGGACGTGCGAGAACACAAGTTGATCGCCCGGTTGGACACCTTCGCGAACTACTCGAGACGGGGCGTGGACTCTGTGCGCAAGGCGCCGCTTTTCCGCGCGTATGTTGACCCATGGGGCTTTGTGCCGCTGGGCATTTGGTTCCTCGCCGCTGCGTCGGCACTGGTGGTCCTCGCAACCAACAGGCGGCCCTTGGGCGAGGACACGACGATGCTGCTGGCCATGTTTGGCTTTCTTGCGGTCGGCCTAGGGATCACCTTAGCCAATACCATGGTCACCATGTTCACCGAAATCACACCGCGGTATGGTTTACCCTTGTGGCAGAACTCGCAGATCGTGCTCTTGGTTGCAACCGTAGCCATAAGCAGGAAAGTTTTCCGAAGGGCGGCGACCAAAGTCACAGACTAAACATGGGCACTGGCGGTCGGCGATATTTCGAGTGGTCACTCCTGACGTTAATTTTCGGAGTGGCGATACTGTTGAGAACACGCGCGCCCGGCGTGCCGCTATTGGATCTCGACACCTATAGCTACATCATGCCCGCCCTCAGCCAGCTCTCCGGCTCGGGTTTTTGCCAGACTTTCTTGGGCCGCGACCTTGCCTATCCTCTCTTTCTCCTGGCGGTGCTGAAGTGCGGCGGAGACTACTACACGATCACCACCGTCCAGCACGTAAGCGGAATCCTTTCGGGCTTCGTGTGGTGGGCCACATGGCTTCAATGGGCGGCCTGGCTTCCGGCCCGTCTGGACCGCGCGTGGTGGGTGCGTTTGACCGGACTAGCTTTCCTCGCCCTCTACCTCTGGAATGCCAACGCGATTCGCTACGAGGAATCGATCCGACCCGAGGGGATTTTTCCGATGCTGGCCCTCGTGCAGATATGGTTGTGCCTGCTGTATGCCCGGGCGCGCTGGAAAGACGCGCGCATCGTCCCCATGATGTGCTACGGGGGCGCCGCCATTCTCGTTTCATTTATCGCCTACAGCACCAAGCCGAGTTGGGGATTTGCCTCGTTGGTGCCGGTCTTGGTAGTTGCGCTGGGTCTTATTGGGAAAACTGCGCCCCCCAATGTTATCTTGCGCGCGTCCCCGCTGGCTTTGGGCGGCGCTTTGGCCGTTGTGTGGCTCCTTTTTGTCCCTTGGTCTGTGGGGTGGATTCCGGACGAACGGGCCAAGGATTTCCTGCCGAAAGAACTATTTTGCTTACACGCTCCCATCATCGCGAAGACCATTCGCATGCGGGTCGAAAAAGGCGGATCCAGTGCGGAGGAAGAGGCATACCTCGGTCGACTCGAAGCGAAGATCGAAGAGAGCCGCCGCGTCACGAAATCCTTCTTTCACTTCGTGCTTGGCCACAATCCGGAGACGCTGCTCTATCATTCGAATCTCCTGGATGAGATTCCGCACTGCAGTGATGCCGCTCAGCGGAGGCGATACATGTATCGTGCCTACTTCGAAGCGCTCGTCGCACACCCGTCCGAGATGCTGTTAAAGGTCTTGCGGCAGTTACGTCTGTCCGTCAGTGATTTGTCCCTCACGCTCTACGGGGAGAACCTGCGCTGGAAAGCGTTTTTTCAGCAGAGCCTGCGTGCGATGGACACCTTTGAGGCCCACGACGCCATGCGGCCGGAGTTGCCGTTGGGCCATGTTTACGAGCGAGTTCGGGCGGAGACGAGATCCCGAGTCGGTGCCATTCCCAAAAAGGTCGCCGTGGCCCCCCCCGTGCCCGATGTCCTGCTTCAGCGCATCGGCCCGCCCTTCCTCGCCTTGTGGGTATGTGCGTGGCCGCTCCTCGCCGTGCGCATCGCATGGCGACGAGCGCGAAGCCACGGCGACAGCCTCAGGGATGCGCTTCTCGTGACCGGAATATTCTGGGCCTCGTGCCTCGGCACCAGCCTGACCGTTGCCGTGGCCAACTCCTTCGACACGCACCGGTATCTGCATCTTTTGTCTGCGCTGCATTCTCTGCTGATGGCTGCGGGCATCGTTTTGGCTATTGCTTGGTTCCGCGGCATCCGTTGGCCCAGTCGCGCGCGCGCCTAGCCTAGGCTCCCTAATTGTCGGCCGTCATGAATTCGACATGGCTGGCGGCCGGCGTCGGTGCGGATCGGAAAAAACTCCGCAGCCGATCGAGAACGGGGACGCGCTTTGCGGCACCGTTAACTCGACGCAAACCGAGTCGACTCAGGTAATGGTCGTCAATCGCTATCTCCCACGGATGGGCGTTGATGATGGTCAAGAGGTCGTGGCGCAGGCTCGTTTTGTCCTCGGGCATCCGCAACTGCCCGATGTTTGCCGGCTTGCCCGGTCCCGTGGGAATCGTCTTTTCGAGGTTCAAATCTGCGAACAGGTGATGCGGGCCCCAAAATTGATAAGTCGGCTGGAGGATTGGAAGGTTGATGTCGTGTAGGATAACCGACCCACCAGGACAGATAACGTTCGTCAGTGCGAGTAGGTCGAGCGCTGGCCACGGATGCTTGTGGTTGGCATCGATGAACACGAAAGGAACCGAGTCGGGTGGAAACTCGTCGATGGCGTCAGCGGCCCTGCGGGGATTTCGAAACTCGATGTGCGCGAGCAGACTTGCGTCCAGGAGATACTTTGCGGCATCGCCGACGGACTTCGACTTATCGGCATAGAAATACGGCGCGATGTCGTAAGAGATCACGCGATAGTCCCATCTGCCCCCGTGCGATCGCGCCGCAATCTCGAGCGAGTGGCACAAGCTCGCTGCCGAAAAGCCCGATGCCGTCCCGATCTCCAGCACGAAAGAGGGCCTCTCTAGCCGGATGGCATCTTGCAGAAACAGGCCGTCCCGATACGAAATGCTCCCCCGCAGCCACGCCGGCCGCGCCCTGTAAAAGTGGTCGTAGTTCGGGTTGAAGGTCATGTCGAAATTTGTGGCGGCGGTTTTCTCGCGAGTTCGAGCCTGAGCAACGGCTATCATCGCTATCTCGAGCGGTCACTGCTGACGATAATTTTCGCAGTTCCATTTCCGCGTTCGCAAATTGCAGCGTCTGGTTTCGTTGACGTCTCATGATCACGCGGGGAATATTGAGTGCTTCTCGCATCCACACCGGGCCCATCTTTCACCAATCATGAACGAACAACCTGTCGTGGACTTCCTCGGCATCGGGGCCCAGCGGGCGGGCACAACATGGATCCACTCCTGCCTCAGGCATCATCCTGAGTTGTGGCTGCCAAACGCTAAGGAAATTCACTACTTCGACCGGCTTGTGCGCCATGGGTGGGGAGAGCCCCCGACAGGTCCACCGCTCCCAAATGTGGCGGAAGTATGCTTAAGCACAGGACTTGACGCTCCGAATCGGTGGAAGCTTTTAGCCAGCTGTCTTCGCGGGTTGGCAACCGGCGCTCCCCTGGGCCGAAAGGCGTCACTCCGCGCGCTCTCCAAGGGCATCTCTCTTTGTGCCCACGGAGAAAAGAACGACGCTTGGTATCGCAGTCGCTTTCGCCGCGGCAACGGACTGGTGAAGGGGGAAATCACTCCAGCCTATGCAATCCTCGACCAGCCCAGAGTGAGGCATGTCACATCGCTTTTCCCAAGTGTGAAGGTTTTCTTCATTCTGCGTGATCCTGTCGCCAGGACGATCTCGCACATTCGGCTCAACCACGACCTGGGTCTTGTGAAAACGCCATTCGCGGACCTGATTCAGTCTCCGGAATTTCGGTTGCGTAACGATTACTTGCGCACCATCAACATCTGGTCGGCGCATCTACCCCCCTCCAATTTTTTCGTTGGTTGGTATGACGATCTCGAGGCCGATCCTGTCGGCTTCCTCGGCAAGCTGTTTGCGTTTCTTGGAGTTGATGTGTCACACACACCTCTGATCGTTCCTGCTGTTGGAGCCATTACTACGGCGAGGAATTGCCGCCCGTCCGTTGACATTCCGAGTGAGGTTATTAGCTGCATCGCTCGCGACACGCGTCCTATGATTGCGGCACTGGCCGACCGATATGCCGGTCACCCGGCTCGCTGGCTCGAGAGATGTGACCGGATCCTTGCCGGGTAGCATGGGCGCGGAGCGTGGACTGCTTTGTGATTGATGAAGCGCTGCTTACTCGGCACTTTTTCTAGTTTGGCTTTTTGGAAGTCCATCTCTGCTTTTGTGCGCCGCCGTCGCCAGTCGGTGCGGCAATATTACGATGCTTGGACAGACCGGTATCTCGATTCGTTCGGCGATGTTTTTCAGGCCGCCCGGGCCGAGCGGGATGAAGACCTTATCGCCTACTTTGTCCGCATGGCGGGAATCGAGGATGGGATGCGCGTGCTCGATGCTGGGTGCGGAGTCTGCGGTCCGAGCATCCGGATTGCACAAATCGCCGATGTCAAAATCGATGCAGTAACCATATCGCCCGTCCAAGCTGATCTCGCGCGCCAACGCGTGAGAGAGAGCGGTCTATCCGACAAGATCAAGGTTCATCTGGGCGACTACTCCGAACTGGGCGCGATGTTCGGACACGATTGTTTCGACCGGATCATTTTTCTCGAATCACTCTGCCACGCGAAGCGGCTCGGCAAGGTGGCGGGGGAATGTCGCGATGTTCTTCGCAAAGGGGGCCAAGTTTACGTCAAAGATTTTTACCGGAAGCACCATAGCGATCCGGCGCGGAAAGCTTGGGCCGATGTGGTAAGCAGTCGTGTCGAGCGCGAGTTTCGGTGTAACGTCCGCGAGGTCTCCGCAGTGCGCGCTGCTTTGGCCGAAGCAGGCTTGGAGGAGGTGACGTGTCGGCCGATTGGCTTCGAACTCTCGGAGTTCTTTATGGAAAAATTCGCCACGACAAATCAAATCAACATTTTCGAAGGCGGCGAGAGGGTCGATTGGTGCGAGTGGCTGGAGCTGTCTTACAAAAAAACTTAGTCGGGGATCGATGCCATCATCACCGCGTCAATCCGGGTTGCCCTCCAAAGCTACGATTAGTTCCTGGGGTTTTTGAAAAACATCGCCTCCGGGAAGCGGTGAGACACGAAGTCGTGGAGGCATAGGAGATGGAAATTGCAGCGGCGCCGCCAGCAGGCGGCCGAGGACCGAAGAAGACAGCTCAAGAAACATTTTGCGGCCGATCTTCTCGAGATCGTTTTCTCCATCACCCAACGAGGCCGACCTCGTGATGGGCAGAAGTGGCTGAGGGCTTTGCCGATCGACAATCAACTGATCGGGAGACTCAAACGCCGCCGGATCGCGATTGGCCGTCGCAATAAAGACCTCGGCGGTGGCACCTTTCGGGAGCGACACATCACCGATTCTGATGGCCTCGCTTAGCCGCCGCTTGAGGCTGAACCACATGGGCACGAGCCGCATGGCCTCCATGAAAATGGCAGGGATCTTCTCCGGGTATTGGCGCGCGAGTGCGAGAACATCAGGCTGCGCCGCAATCGCGCCGAGCGAGTTGCAAACCGCGGGGGGGATCGTCATTGCCGGTGTGACCGCGTCGCAAACAAAGCCCAGAACATCCTCGCGACGCAGCAAGCCTGCCGCGCATAGGTCTGCGACCACGCCTTTTTGGCAGATCGACGCCGCCAGGCTTTCCCAAGCGGGCGACGGATTCGCAGAGTCAGTGGAAAAATACAGCCCTTGAATCTCCGAGGTAACGGCGGCTGCGAGATCTGTCGAAATATCGAGCCAGATTGCGATCCAGTCGATGCTGAGAGGGGCAAGTTGTTCGAGCAGATTGCCCTGCTGGCCCCGCGGTAGGGCGGCCTCCCATGCAGCAAGCGTGGCGGTCAGTCGATCGCGAACGCGGTTGTGGCATTCTGCCATATATCGGCCGATTTCAACCACACATGCCGGTGGCTGCACGCCCTGAGCCAAAGTGGGCACCGGACGAAAGGGCGCCGATCTTTCAAGTATCGCGCGTGATGCGTTGTATCCGAGCGCCACGAATGTGTTGATATCAGCATGGTGTCGGAGCGGGCCCGCGGCGAGCCAGCGGGAATACAGCGCGGAGGGGTCTTCCCCCAGCAGCACTTCCCAGTAGTGGGAGGTCCGCAGAACCGCCGTGACGACAGCAGGCACGCTCTGGTCCACCGCGATGTCCCGGTTCTCCGTGTTCTCCTGGGGAGCGTTGTGGTGCCGGGATGCGGGCCGGAATCGATGAATCCATCGGGTGAAACGACTCGCCAGGCTGTCGGGTGCTTTTCCCGGCGTGGCCGGCTTCACCAAACGCATCCGGTCGAGATGGCTGCGCACACTGGCGGTTGCGTCGTCGATCATGCCGCAGATAGCACCCGGTTGGCGCATCCGACCGAGAGCAGAGTCGTCGCGAAAGGTGTTTTTCACCCGCAGCTCTAAAGCCAGACCAAGACGTCGCAGAACGTCCGGGTCGGTGACAAGATCCTCGTAGCTGACGACAACCAGCCGGTCGCCGAGATCTGCCGCGTCCGCGACGGCTTGGGCGTTTCGTTCGTGCCACTTTCCCGCGAAGGTCAGCGCATCGGTGCGCTTCCGGATTGTGAGCCAGTCACACCGCAAATATGAGTCGAAGACGTTAACCGGGTCGCGGTAGAGCCAAATGATGCGTAGGTCGTAGTCTGCATATTCGTTGGCAACCTCCAGCGGCGAGCGTCGCTCGGACTCGCGCACCGGTTTGAGAACAATGGTTCCGGGAAGGCCTTGCAGAACATCGCGGATCTCGGGCTCCGGTCGCAGAAAATAATCGGAATAAATTTGGTCGTCCGGCGATTCCTCCCTTGCCGTCACATTGGCGGCGCTAGCCAGAGCATTGAACAAGGTCGTCGTGCCCGACCTTTGCACCCCCATGATCATGATGATCTTCTTCGGGCTTGCCGAATTCAGAGATTCATTTTGAGCGGAGGACATGTGGCGGTGAGTCGGTAGCGGGAGAACATCTTAGTGCAATCCGTATGCGCGACCGGGCCGGAACAAGTTCCATGTGTGCGGAATTCCATGTCGTAGGGCCCACAGCGCGCCGCCGGGAAACAACATCAGGTGCAGTGGTATCAACGGCAGGTATTGCGGATGCGCAATGACGAGGACAATGAGCGAAAGCAAAGCAAACCATCGCCAGACAAATGTGGCGATCAATCGCTCGGCGATCACGTGGTAAAGGTTGATCGGCGGCAGTCTGCCGAGTGATGGGTCGTGCAGTGTGCTCAAACGGCTCCACACTGCCAAAACGAGAACGGCATGCACGGCGAATGCGATCGGCACGAGAGGGGAGACGGTGGCGCAAGCCGCAAGGAGAACTACAAGGGCCAAGCCAACCGTGGGAGTGACAAAAATGGACAAAAATCGGAAAGAATTCACCCATCCGCGGCGGACCACGAACGTTTGGACGCCTTCTTTCTCGTCGCGAGTGGCGTCGAGAAGTTGGTGGTGAATGATCCGCTCGAGGCCGAAGCAGAAACACCAAAACAGGATTGCCGCGATCATCCATGACGGCGTGCCGCCACCGCCGAGCTTGTCGAAAAGCAGCACGGCAAAAGCGTTCGGCACCACATAGGCATACAGGGCGTCGGCGATCACACCGAGCATGCCCCGCTCTTTGAGCCGGATAGGACGCACGCTGTAAATCACAAGGAGAAGAAACTCCGAAGCAACCAGCGCAGCCACAACAGGCGTGGTAGGCAGCCACCACCAAGGAGCGATTCCCGCGACCAATGCGCCCGTTAAAAACGCGAAACGCGCAACCGGGCCTTTGGTGGACAGCACATTGTAAGCGCCGCTGCGACTGTCCTGTCTTACGTCCGTGAGGTCGTTAAGCAGATGGCCAAAAGTGCCTATGCCCAGCGATGCGAAGGTGAAGAGTGCGAGCGTTTGGAGGAGGGCAGTGAGAGTCGGAGGTGACGGGCTGATGGCCAAGACGAGATAGACGAATGCCACCATCATTCCGTAGTGGCTCGCCCACCAGCGATCGACTTTGAGCGGGGCTGCGGTTGTCATTGGCCAAGTGTGGAGTCTTAACACGTTGTTGACTTGTAGATTGAGGGACTCGATCGGAGTTTTGAGTTTAAGTGCGGTGTGGGGTCGGTGCCAGTTGTAGCGATGGAACCGGATCGGTAAGCCGAGCCGTTGTCGCTCATGAGTTGGCGCACAGCTAGCTGGTCGGCGGAGAAGTGGACTGAGGCATTTCTACGGCACCGCAGGCACATTTTCCGCTGGGAGCATGGCCTGAAGCTCCGCGCGCCGGTCGGCGTGTTTTTCTGATTTCGCGAGATTGGTATACTCCAGCGGATCCGATATCTCATCGTAAAGCTCCTCGTCGCCGTTCGCGTAGCGAATGTAGCGCCAACCCTCGGTGCGAATGGCGTGGTTGTTGGGCCCGTGCGTCGTGATGGCTGGGTGCTTCCATTCGGCGGAAGGGTTTATCAAGAGTTGCGACAAGTCGTATCCCTCAAGGTGCGCCGGCGCCGGAATGCCCGTCAGCGAACACAGGGTCGGATACATGCTGAGGAGGTCCACCGTGCGCTCGCAAACGCCGCCGGGCTGCGTGACACCAGGAACGCGCCAGACATGCACGATGCGCGTGGGTTCCTCCCAGAGCGCGAATTTGCTCCAGAGCGATTTTTCGCCAAGGCTAAACCCATTGTCCGACCACAAGACAACGATCGTATTGTCGCGATATTCGGACTTGTCCAGCGCGTCGAGGAGACGGCCAATCTGGGCGTCGCAGAAGGCAATCGACGCCAAATAAGCCTGGACCGCCTCCTTCCAACGGCCTGACTCGACAATCGCCGCGTGATCTTGCCCCGGCTTGGCCATGGCGCCGCCAGGCGGCGGAACGTCGTCGAGATCGTCCTCGCGGTGCGGCGGCAGTTCGATCGAATCGAGCGGGAACAGGTCGAACCATTTCTTCGGAACACTGAAAGGCAGATGCGGTTTGAGCAGCCCAACGGCAATAAAAAAGGGCTTGTCGCTTTTTTCCTCGAGACGCTCGATCGCGTAGCTCACGGAATGGTAGTCGGGCATCTCCTCATCAGAATTTGCCAATGGGTAGAATTTGATCCTTCCGACGCCTTCATCCTTCGCGGACGGGTGCATGACAAGAGGACCGGTGCCGGGTTGCCCCGCGAAATAATCATCCCAAGGGCCGCCGGGCTCATTTGCGCCGTGGTAAATCTTTCCGGCCCCATACACACGGTAGCCGGCCTTTGAGAAATGCGTATTCAGCAGTTTGTCTTCGCTGATTGCACGTCGCCAATCCTGGTCATTTCCATAGACACCCATTGTGCTGGGCCTGAGTCCCGACAAGACCGACGCACGGGATGGACTGCACGCCGGCGCGTTGCAATAGGCGCGGGTAAAAGCCACGCCCGAAGCGGCGAGTCTGTCGATATTCGGAGTTTTTGTCTGCGGGTTGCGCCCGAGATGGCCGACCCAGTGATTCAAATCATCGACGGCGATGAACAGCACATTGGGTTGCCGGGCCGTTTCCTCGGTCTGGCCGGCAGAACAAGGGGTCGATACAAGATTGAGTGCACAAAGACCGAGAGCGGCGGTGCGGCGGAGAAGGGCGGACATCGTAGGGTAGAACGTGAGACGATACTTCAACGAAACTGCAATGCAACGCGATGACAGGCTGCAAGCGCTGCCAGTGGTAAGTGATACCAAGTCCCAAAAAGATTTGGACTCCACCAAGGTTTTCGATTGGTAGAGCCCGCTGACTCAGCCGACCGCCGCACTTCTTTGCAAGGAGTGCGGACAGCTGGGCCAGTCGTTCCTGCCGGGGGAGGCGAATAGTCCACGACCTTTTCGCGTTTGGTTTGAGATACCCTGCAGAGGGTATAGGCGCTGCAGAGAAGGTTTGTTATTTTCGTATGTTTTACCTTGCCGTGCAGTAGCAAGGGAAAATCGAAAACACCTCGCGTGAGCAGAATAATTTTAGGACTTCCCAGCTGGGGCGTGCACCGTGAAGTCTCGTTTGCGGAGCGATTGGTCCGTGGCCTCGAGGCCCGGGGCGAAGATGCCCGTGTCCTTCTCACAGAAAGCGGATGTCGCCTCGTGGACGGTATCGACGAGGAGCTCTCCGTGCCCTGCGACATTCCGTGCGACAGGTTGCCTGCGGGTCCTGACGATACGTTGGGCCAACGATGGGAAGCATTGCAGCGGTATCTCGAGGAACGCGGCCCTTGCTTCTACCTCATGTTGGGTGACCAGCGTAACAACATCATTGCCCCGCGCCTCTCCCGCAATGTGAAGCTGATTGGTGTCTTGCTTGTCGATGACGAGGCGGAGATCGAGCAGGTCGGGCGCCTCGGACACTTTTGGGCTGCGATTGTTGCCTCGAGCACCCCTATCCATTTCAAACTCGCCAGTCGTTTTCCACATCTTGCTCCGCGGCTTTGCATGATTCGTGACGAGCCAGCCATGGCCGATGCCTACCTCGACTTGTTCGGGCGCATCAGCGAATTGGAGGCGCGTGGCGGATGCCCACGCCCCCGCCACTATATTGGCCCTTTAGTAAGCTTGGCGAAAAAAGTCTCCACTGCCGAGGATGACCTTGAAGAGGGACGATTCTATGTCAACAAGCACGGTCATTGGCCTGATGGTCCGGTTGCGTGCGAGCAGCTTATCGCGCCCGTGCCGGAGTGGACTGGTCAGCTCGAGGATTGCCGGATCATCGTTGCCGCCTCGGCAGAAACCATCAGCGGAGTTGATGTCTTCGGGAGTCGCTTGGTCCGCGGGTTGCGGCAGCGGGGCATCGACGCAAGACTGCACGGTCCCGCTCCGTCCAAAGCCACCAGTCCGCTCGAGACCTCCTCCGATCTGCCTTTCGAGACGCGCGATCCTCGTTTGGAGTGGGATTTCATTTCCTACAAAGATCGTTTTCGCTTGGCCGTGGAGCAGATCGAGAGTTTTGCGCCGTGTATTTATGTTCCTGACTACAACCTCGAGTGGTCGTGCATCTGCCCGCAGTTGTCCGGCCGAGTCAGGGTCGTTGGCATCGGGCACAGCGACGATCCATGGCATTATGAAAATTTGTGCCGCATCGGCCATGCATGCGATGCCATTGTGGGTGTGAGCGGAGCTATCACCGCTCACCTCCGTGCCATCGCCCCAAAATTTTCCGGAAAGCTGCGAACTATCCCGTATGGCGTCTCGCTGCCTGAGGAACCTGCGGAGAGCCTTGCGGCCATCCGTCGCGAGCGCAAACCTGATGCACCTCTGCGTATCGCCTACACCGGGCGGCTGGTCCTGCACCAGAAAAGGGCGGTTGACCTGCTTGCCATCGCCCGCGAACTCGACCGGCGCGGCGTGCCTTTTGAATTGGCCATTGTCGGAGACGGCGAGCTTAGAGCGGAAATGGAAGCAGCGGCTGCCGATCTCATTATCAGACAGAAATTGTGGTTCGCTGGTCCGCAGCCGAACGCTGCCGTGCTGAAATTTCTCGAATCACGCGATGCCTATTTGTTGCCATCATCGTTCGAGGGGCTTTCTGTCGGGATGCTCGAGGCGATGTCGCACGGTGTGGTGCCGGTGGTCAGCGACATCCGCAGCGGTGTTCCTGACGCCATCGTCCCGGGTAAAAGCGGTCTTGTTGCCCCGGCTGGGGATGCGGCGGCTTTTGCGGACCGGCTCGAGTGGCTGTGGCGCAATCCCGCAGCGCGGATGAAAATGTCGGCTGCGGCCGCTCGCACTGTTGCCGATAATTTCTCTCTCGAAAGAATGATCGACAGCTATGTGGAAATTTTTTCCCGGATCCTGGCCGAACCCTCCCGCCGCTCGTTCGGACCGTTTGCCCCGCCTGCGCACATCGCGCGCGAGATGACATGGTCTGCTTGGTTGAGCCGCGTTGCTTCCGATCCTTTGGCTTCCGTGCAAAGGGTGTCACAACGGCTGCTGCGTTCCGGGGGTTAGTTCGGCGGGTGCATTCCCCGATTCAATGGACCATTCGTGTTCGATATTCAGAAGGTAGTTCCGGTAGGCGGCCATGTTGGACATCAAATCCGGCTCCTTGGTCACCACAAACTCGCAAGCAGGACCATCAAAACCATAGCGCGCGACAGGCACAGCATTGTCCTTTTCCACGAGAAGAACTTGGGCGCGATAGGTGCCGGCGGTCAAAGGCAGGGATGGAATGCGGAAAGTCATGGTGCTTGAGCCGGCGCAAAGCTGGAGGTCATCCTCCAAACCCCCGTGCAGAACCGAGATGGGGAAGACCGCCGCGTTTCCGATTTCGATGCTGCAGCACAGGTTGCCCATGGGGCGAGGGCTGTCGAAAGTCACCCGGATCTGCACCCCGCAGCGCGGGACAATAGCGCCTCCATCGGCGCCCGTGGCGGACACATTCAGGATCCTCACTTCCTCGGGGCTGCTCTCGCGTGCATGCGACGCATGTGCGTTTTTCGATCCGACCTGTTTGCGCTTGTCCCGATCTTCACAGAGCTTTTGGTAGGCGTCTATAACGTCGGTGGTTGGCCCCTCGGCGAGGAGTTTGCCGCCATCCAGCAGGATACTTCGGGGGCAGAGCCACTGGATCGAAGGCAGCGAATGGGAGCACAGGAGTATGCTGCCGCCATTTTTCACGTAAGTCTTGAGGAACGCCGAAAACTTGCGGCTGAAGCGCAGATCCCCTCCGCTCAAAGCCTCGTCGATGATGAACAACTCCGGTTCGAGTTGCGTGTAGATCGAGAAGGCCAATCGCTGGCGCATGCCGAGGCTGTAGGTTCCGACCGGGGCATCGATGAAGGAGCCGATCTCGGCGAACTCGATCACGCCGCGTTCTTTTTCAGGCAATGATTTTCCATGACAACCGTGCAGAACGAGCCGGTTGCGCGCGTTCTCCCGTCCCGTGAGCGATGGGTCGAGTCCGCCCCCGTGCTCGACGAGGGCGACCCTCTTCGTATGCAAAGTCACTCGGCCCGTGGTCGGGCGCATGACTCCGGCCAACAAATTGATCAGAGTGCTTTTTCCCGCGCCGTTATGCCCGATAACTCCGAGCACCTCGCCGGATTGCATCGAGAAACTCACGTCGCGCAGCGCCCAGAATTCTTGCGCCCGCAATTGCGGTAATGGTGATCGCCAGCGTATTTCGCGGCCAACGTCTTGCAGGAAATATCTCAACCCGAAATGCGGGTCGCGGCAGAACTTCTTCGACAAAGCGGAGACCTCGAGAATCGGCGCGGACATGGACTTTGTTTCTAAACGGAGCGTTCCACGACGTAAGGTCTAGCCACGCGGCACCAGAGGCATCCCGCGACAAAAAGTGCCAACCCGAAAGGCAGCGATAAGCCCGCTGCCCAGAGCGATCCTGATCCACCAAAGGCCGCAGCGCGAACACCGTCAAAAACCCACGCGGCAGGATTCCAGGCGTAAATGGTGTGTAAAAATCCTTGGCCACCCGAGCGAACAAAGATCGGTGTGACGGCAAAAAAGATCCACGGAAAAACCGCCATCGCCTTGTCGATGTCACCCTTGAACCTGGCGATGGGCGCGATGAGCAGACCGATGCCCGCACCCGCGAAAACAAGCCCGAGAAACCCGACAAAGACCAACGGGAAGGTGGCAATGGACGGTTTCAGGCCGAAAGCAAATCCCAAGCACACCACGGCCATGCGGACAGCCGTATGGAAAACTTCCTCGCAAAGCGACGAGGCAATGATCCCTTCCAGTGGCATGTTGTCGCGGGCGAGAAGTTGACGATTCGTCGCGAAGATGCCCTTCATCATATTCATCGATTCGAGGAACGTCTGGGCCATAGCAACACCGAAAACCGCGTAATAAACGAGAGGCACTCCCGGCCCCCCTGCGCTGAAAAGGTCAAATCTCCGACCGAGAGTTATGGCCCCGGCGGTCACCAACGGCGGGGCCACGGCCCACAAGATTCCCAAGGAGGAATAGCGGTAACGCAGGGCAAGATTTCTTTTCAGAAGCGTGCTTGTCGCAAACCGCGACGCGAAGAGATCGCGCACAAAGCCTCCCAAAAAATCGAGCGGATGCCGCAGTCGGCTTTCGGAGTCGTTGATTACCATCGGGAAGCTTAGCTGCTATCGTTGGGCTTTGAGCGAGGCTTGGCTTGCGGTGTTAACAGCGCGCTCAAAGTAATCGCCAATAGCTGTCGCGTCCAGCGTGGCAGAAGCTGCTGCGCACGTGTTTTAGTCGTGGGGGTGAAAACGTTTCGCGACCACGCTTCACGGGGCGAGCAGATGGTCGAGGAAGGTGAGGTGCTCGCGGACATAGTTTGCTCGCAGATGGTTCGAATCGTGACGAATGGGGCCATCGTTGTTCTCAACCAAGCAGATTCCATCGGGGCACAGAAAGTCCATCGGATCGATCACCTCGACACCAAGTCCTTTGGCAATCTCTGCAATTTCCAAGAGCCACTCGCAACCACTTGCACGCTCGCTCAAGACATCCTGGCGAAGCACCGTGGGAGGAGTCACGGCCCCAACACCGTCGAGACCGCGGTGCAGAAATGTCATCGGATCGAGTCGGCTGTGCTGCGGGAATCCAAGAACGAGCGTCACATGCTTGCCGCGCGCGACCAAGCTGCGCATGAGTTTTTCAAGAGCAGCCGCGGCGGCGCGACGTCCGGGCTCTTGAGCGACGGATTGACCGTCCACCGAGCACAAGGAATTTGGACCGAAGTATGCAAGCCAGTTCCCGAGGAGAACCACCCTGTCAATGGATGCATCCTCATCGATGGCGCGCTGTAACCGTGTCTCCAGCACACCACCATTCTTGTTCACGATGGGATTGCGGAATCCCGGAATGGGCGCCATGCCACCGTCGGCCAACACCATCGCTCCACGGCCGGATTCTGGGGAATTCTCCAAAAGGCGTATGAGTCGCGGCAGATGCTGTAGCGCCATGCTGTCGCCGCAGAAAAGTGTTGTTCGCCCTGTGCCCCCGACCCTCCAGACGTTGGGTTCTGTGGAGATGCCTTTCGGCAGGCTCGCAAATGTTTTGTCCGCCAGAGCGGTTGTGACTCGCAGGACGCCGGGAGAATCGTTGCCGTTGGGAACAAGGCCGCGCCGGATCAACTCGCCGCACAAGCCGATGCCTGCCATGACCAAGCAAAGCATCGCCACCATCCGCCAGCCCCTCGTTCGACGGATTGGACGCTCGATGAAGGCATAGGTCAAAACCGCCAAGACGGTTGCAGTCATCAACGCAGCGATGCGACCGCCAGAAGAATGGTAAAACACATCCCCGTCGCGGATGTGCAGGAAGGAAAGAAGGGGCCAATGGAAAAGGTAGAGCGGATAGCTCACAAGACCTATGCCCACCAGCACTTTGATCGAGAGCAATCGACGGTTGAACCAAGTGTCCGGCCCTGCGGCGATAAGGAGAACGGTTGATGCCACGGGAACGGCAGCTCGCCAGCTTGGGTAAACCATGGACGGGTTGAGCCAGGCCAGCGACACGGCGAGCCCGATCGCGCCGCAGACCGACAGGACGTTTGCGGTTGGCTTGTTTGCGGGCAGCTTGCCGCCTCGCCAGAGCAGGGCGAGAAGCGAACCCGCCAGCAACTCCCAGACGCGATACCAAGCGAGATAGAAAACCGCATTCGGGTTGCGGTGGGATATCCACACATTCGCCGCGAAAGAAAGCAGGAGCACCGCGCCAAGAAACCACGACAAGCGCCACCGCAACCGGACGGCAGTCAGAACGACGAGCGGAAAGACAAGGTAGAACTGCTCCTCGACCGCAAGCGACCACAGGTGCAGCAAAGGCAGCTTTTCGGCGGCGGTCGCAAAATACCCGACGGTTCGCTCCAGCAGCACATTTTCAAAAAAACCGACACTGGCCACGACGTGCTGGCCCAGCAGATGGAATTCTTCCGGCAACAGCATGCGATGACCTCCGAGCAGGCACAGGATCAGCACGACGGCCAGCGCCGGGAAAATCCGTCGGATTCGTCGCGCATAAAAATTTCCGAGCGAGAACTGTCCGACGTCGATGTCCGCCAGAATGAGCCCCGTGATGAGAAATCCGGAGATGACAAAAAAAACATCCACGCCGCAGAACCCCCCACGGAAAATACCTGGAAAAGCGTGATACAACATCACCGCAATGACCGCCACTGCCCGCAACCCGTCGATATCGGGGCGGTAGGCAAAGCCTCCCTTGTTTGCCTTTGTGCGTTCGCTGGTCATGATGAGCCCGGCTGCGAGTGGATGGGGTTTCCCTCTGGAAAAATTTATTCGGATGCGCCGTTGTTTACGCCGTTGTCCAATATTCAGCGGCGGTCGAAGAAAGTTGCCAGATGAACGTCTGTTGTAGATCGTAAATTTCTTGGGTCGCTCACTGCCAGCTAACATTGTTTCTATCGCTGCTCTGGCAATGGTCGCCGCGACGCACGGCGCTTTTCTGGTGCATCAGGGGACGTCGTTGGCTCTTCTTGCCTTCATGACTTGCCAGATTGTGGCGCTTCCGGTCTGGGGTGCAGTTTCAGACCGCATTGGTCGCCGCAAAGCCATTATTTACTCGCTCGTTGCCACATTGGTTGCCGCCGCAGTGGGTTATTTGCGCTTGGCTTTACCGCAGCAATTTATTTTTTCCGTGGTGAATGGCCTGGTCACGGCGGGTCTTCCCCTGGCCATCGCGTTCACCTTCGACTCACGGGAGCAGCGATCTGGCAATCTTGCGCGTGGTGTCGTTGCGTGCGCCTTCTTTGGCGGCAGCATGCTGGTTCTTGGCCTTTACTCGCCCGCGGTGACGCTGCTCGTCCCGATCGTCGCTTTGATTTTATCGGTATTGTTTTTACCCGACTCTCTTCCCGCTACTTCCTTGATTGGGATGAACGCCATGCACGGGCTCTGGCACGGTTTTTCGGAATCGAACCGTGCGCCCTATGCGCGGTGGTGGAAGGTGTTCATCGCAGGTATTGCCATCGTGAGCGGACTTCTTGTCACCACTTTTGTGGTGGCGGACACCACCAAAGAAACGCCGATTCTTCCTCGTCCATTTCTTGTTTTCGCATGCGCCATGGCTGCTTGTCTGGTGATCGCACGGCTTGTTCCCGCCGGGCGTGTGCCGGGGCGGACTGTTGTTCTCGGCGCGGGTGCTTCCGCGCTCGTCGTCGCGCTTGTGCTTGTGTTCGCTCCAGCATTCGGAGCCTTGCAACTTGCTGGCGCTGCGCTTTGCGGTGCGGCTACAGGCGGCGGTCTGACCATTGGTATTTTGCGGTTCTGCGCGACGGCCAGACAACGCAGTGCCGGAGCGGAACTCGGCGCTATTTCGAGTATCTGGATGGCCTGCTTCCTCGGCGGCGCGCTGCTTGCCTTGGGCCCTTTCAAGGAGTATCTGGAGCCGCGCCTGATAGTCGCGGCTGTCGTCGCGCTGCTGATGCTTTTCGTCGGGATCGTCGCCTCGCGCAAACACGCCTGAACCCTGCGGTCATGTCGAATCTCTTGGGCGCGTTCCGGTGTGCGGAAATGTCGGTGTATCCCTTCCCGTTGCTGTTTTCATTGATGCGATAGGTGCCGTCACGGGAAATTATCCTGCTAGCCGTTGCGGAATTTCAGATCGATGTCTTGGTCCGTCTCCCGAGGAACCGTGAGGCCTCGGCTGATTAGGCGGCACCTCCAACAAAAAGAACGGCAGTGATGGTCCGAATGAACTGGCTGGGTAGGCGCAAACATTTCATGGATGGGAGACTCACAGAATTCCCGACATCCCGAGAAAACAAGCCTCCACAGGCTCTTGCTTTTTATTGGCATCGATCTCTTCGTGGGAAATATTGAATTTTACGATGACTCGCGGATCGTGCTTCCTTCTCCCTCTATCCCATGCCGCATAGAGTGATCCTCGGAATCTCGACTTTAAGTCGGCGAGAAACGATCGCTTTCCCGGAGTTCTTGGCAGGTGGATTGGTAGACCGAGGCCATGATGCGAAGCTCCTGCTGACCGGAATAGATCGTGGGAATGGCAGTTCTTCGGCGCCCAGTCTTCTCAAGTCGCCGTCCTTGATTTGCGAGCGCCTTCCGGTCGGGTCGGATGACACATGGGGCCAGCGGTGGGAGGCGTTGGAGAGATATTTGGAGGAACGGGCGCCGTGCTTTTACCTGATGCCGGATGATTGGCGTTATAACGTCGTCGTGCCACGGCTCTCGCGGAATGTGAAGGCAATCGGCTTCGTTGGTTGCGGAAGCGAAGCGGAGATCAGGCAGTTCGCGCGCCTCGGCCGTTACCTGGATGCGGTCATCGCGGGAAGCGGTCCCTTGGAGCAGCAACTCGCCCGCAGATTTCCTTTCCTGAAGACCCGTCTCGTCTGCATTCCCGTAGCGGGCGAGGAGGGTCGTTTGTCCGAGGATACGGTGGCAAAATATGTCTCTCTCCTCGATCGGATCGAGGAACGTTCTTCCCGTGGCGGGTTTGTCCGCCGCCGCGGCTTGCTCGTCCCGCCTCCGAGAAAGACATCAGGTGCGGAAAAAATCACACGGTGTCACGGCCACCGCGACGTCAAATATGCCAACAAACTCGTGCCCTGGCCCGACGCCCCGCTGGTCGACGCCTCGGCCCGCCCACCTGCTCCGTCTTGGTCCGGGAGTCTCGCGGAGTGCAAGGTCATCGTGGCAACATCGTCGTCGACCATCACCGGGGTTGATACCTTCGCCGGCCTTTTGGTGCGCGGCCTGTGTGAACGAGGTATCGACGCCAGGTTATACGGTCCGTCTCCGAATACCGCGACCAGCCCTCTCACGCCCCCCACGGATCTTCCCTTCGAAGCCCGGGATCCTGGATCGGTAGGTGATTTCCTGCCATGGCCGGATCGCTGGCGTCTCGCTATCGAGCATATCGAGCGGTTGGCACCCTGCATCTATGTGCCCGATTACAATACTGGCGACGCCTGCATCTGCCCGCAACTTTTCGGGCGTGTCCGGGTGGTCGGCATCGGGCACAGCGACGATCCGTGGCACTACGAAAATCTTTGCCGCATCGGCCACGCTTGCGATGCCATCGTCGGCGTCAGCAGCGCGATCACCGGACATCTCCGCGCGATTGCTCCCGGATTTTCGGGAAAGATGCACACCGTTCCCTACGGCATCGCGCTTCCGCCGGACCCGATTGAGGATCTTTGCGCTGCGCGCAGCCACCGACTTCCCGGTGATCCGTTGCGCATCATTTACACGGGTCGCTTGGTGCAATGCCAAAAGCGGGCGCTTGATTTGATTTCCATCGCCCGCGCGCTCGACGGACGGGGAGTGCCCTTCGAGTTGGCCATTGTCGGCGACGGGGAACTCCGGCGAGCCATGGAAGAGGCCGCAGCCGATCTGATCGATGTCGGCAAGATCGTCTTCAAGGGCACGCTTTCCAATTCCGACGTGCTCCGATTGCTGCCCGCGTGCGACGCCTATCTGCTGCCCTCGGCCTTCGAAGGTCTTTCCCTCGGAATGCTCGAAGCAATGTCCCGCGGCGTGGTTCCCGTGGTGAGCGATATCCGGAGCGGTGTGCCTGATGCGATAGTCGCAGGCGAGAATGGTTTGATCGCGCCGGTGGGCGACACCGAAGCTTTCGCGGATCGACTGGAGTGGCTTTGGCGAAACCCGGCGGACCGTCGGCAAATGTCCGTGGCTGCCGCACGCACCATCGCCGAGAAATTTTCTCTCGGACGAATGATCGATGACTACGTCGAGATTTTTTCCGGCATTGTCGGCGAGCCTTCGCGGCGTGCCACTGGCCCGATCGTCCCTCCGCCGGAAATTGCTCGCTGGATGACCTGGCCCAAATGGTTTTTCGGCATTGTGCGCGACCCGATCGCTTCTCTGCGGAGGGTCTCGCGGCGGATCTCCTACTCAATCCGTCCCCGCCGCTGAACTTGAAGTCGCGCCAAGGGCTTATTTTCGATGGCGCGACACGACGTCGTGCGGGATATTACGGGCTGCTCGCATGGCCAAGCGCTCACGTTCGATTCTTTTTCTGACCTCTTGCTACGACGTGTGGGGCGGCAGTGAGGAACTGTGGTCCGGCGCAGCCGTCGAATTGCACAAACGTGGTCATCGGGTGTTGTGCAGTCGCAGCAAGAGGGGCGGAGATTGGCGAAAGCATCCGAGGTGGGAGAAGTTGCGAGCCCAAGGCCTCGAGATCGGAGGCTTCACCGTTCCAATGTTGTTGCGCGCCGTGCCGGATGCTGTCCTGCTGTTCTGGAAGCCCCTTGCCTTTTTCCTCTACGGCCTCGGCAACCGGTGGTTGTGCTTCCGGTTGCGGCGACTCCGACCCGACTTGGTCGTCATCGCCCAAGGCAACACTTACGATGCGATGTATTCCGTCGAGTTGCCTTTGATCGCACACCAAGCAGCCAAGCCCTTTGTTCTTGTCTGCCAGAAAAATACCGAAACCGAGTGGCCCAACGACGATCTTCGCGAAAGATACCGGGGTCATTTTTCCCGGGCGGAAAAAATCTACTTCGTTTCGGAGCACAATCTCGATGTGGCCCGGATGCAACTGGGCTTGCCCCTGGCCCACGGCGAGGTGCTTCGCAATCCCTTCTGCGTTGCCACCCACGAACCTTTGCCCTGGCCTCCGGCGCAGGACGGCATCTTGCGCCTGGCTTGTGTCGCAAGGCTCTACGCCGACGAAAAGGGTCAGGACATTCTTTTGCAGGTCCTTTCGCGGCCAAAGTGGCGTGAGCGTCCGGTGGAAGTCAGTTTCTACGGATCCGGTTCCCACGCTGCGGGCCTCGAGGGGATGGCTGAGTTTTTCGGACTGAAAAACGTCCGTTTTCGCGGATTCAGCGACGATATCGCCACGGTTTGGCGGGACCACCATGCGCTCGTGCTGCCTTCGAGGGCGGAGGGTCTGCCGCTGGCGCAAGTCGAAGCCATGATCTGCGGCCGCGTTCCCATCGTTTGCCCGGCCGGCGGGGCGGGGGAGATCCTCGAGGACAACGTGACCGGCTTCGTTGCGTCGGCTTCGACGGTCGATGCGCTCGACGAAGCGATGGAGCGGGCGTGGGCGCGTCGCGACGAGTGGGCTGGGATTGGACGCAAGGCGTCCGAGAGCGTCTGGCGCTATTTTCCCCGCGATCCCTGCGCGGCATTCGCCGACAAACTGGAAGCTTTGTTGTGCTAGCGCCGGTTGCTGCTTTCTTCGCGCCGATGCGTGCGCGCACCTGGTGGGAATTCAAGGCGGCCATTTTTCTCGGCATCGCCTACCTGTCTGCGTTTGTCGGCGGCATCGACTTTTTCGCCGCTTGGCCTGCTTTCGTCGCCTGCTTGGTCTCCATCATCCCCCTCGCTTCCTATGTGTGCGTTATCAACGACATCACGGACGAGCAGGAGGACCGGACTGCGGGCAAAAGCAACACGATGCAGGGCAAGTCTTCCTTCTTGAAAGCCGGTTGGGTGCTGGCCTGCATTCTCGGAGGATTGATTTGCTTCTTCGTCTTTTTTTCCGGCAACCGGAGCGCGGGCCTGCTTTATGCCGCCAACTGGATCATCTTCACGCTGTATTCCGTGCAGCCCTTCCGGCTGAAAGTGCGCGGTGCGGCAGGTGTGGTGGCTGATGCCTGCGGTGGAACCGCATTTCCCGCGCTTTGGTGCGCGCTTCTGGCAAACCCCGAGGCGCAGACGACCTTTATCCTCGCACTGGCGGTCTGGTCTTTTGCCTTCGGCTTGCGCGGCATCCTTTACCATCAAGCCGGCGATTTTACCGCCGATCGCGTGGCCGGAGTGCAGACACTTGCGGTGAAGCTCGGGCTGGAGAAGCTGCGGCACTTTGTGCGGTTCTTTGTTCTCCCGTTCGAACTGGGCGCTTTGGCCGCACTTTTGTGTATGGGCTGGTCTGCTTTCGTGCCGCTTTTTGCGGTAGCCTACGTCGTCACGCAGCTCATCCTTTGGCGCCGCTGCGGGATAGCTTCGGTAGCGGTCGTCCCCCGCCCGGATTGCCGCTTTGCTCTCATTAAATATTACCAGCTGTGGCTCCCGCTCACTTTGATTCTGGCGTTATCCCGGGGTGATCCGCGCTACTTGGTTTTGTTTCCGGTGCAGTTGGCGCTTTTTCCGGACTGCTGGCGCCGGATCTTTTATCGTGCGCGGCAAGTCTGGCGTCCCGCGGCTATGAAAAGAGACGCCTGATCGCTATCTTGGAAGGAACTTTGAAGAGCACCTCCGCCAAATCCGTGACGGTTTACTCGGCAGCCTCCGCGCTGCGCGATCCGCGCCGTTTTTTGCGCGAAGCCTTTGCCGATGTGCGCCGCTCATGGGAGCCGGCCAAGCATCTTTTTCTGAAAAATCTCCGCAGTCAGCACCGGCAAAGCTTACTCGGGTATGCTTGGCTGCTCTTGCCGCCGCTTGCCTCCGCCGTCGTTTGGACCGGTCTCAACGAATCGGGCGTCATAACCGTGGGCGAGACCAAGGTCCCGTATCCGCTTTTTGTCCTCATCGGCACGATGTTCTGGTTCGTTTTTGTCGATGCGTTGAAGTGTCCGCTCCTTGATCTCAAGAGTTCGCGCGACATTCTCGGGAAAGTGCGCCTGCCCCACGAGGCGGTGATGCTCGCCGGCATCGGCACGGTGGTTTTCAACTTTCTCATCCGTGCTTTGTTGGTGGCGGTCGCCTTCCTCTACTACGCGCGCCTGCCCGGTTGGACCGTATTGCTCACTCCCCTGGTTCTCTTTTCGATCATTTGTCTGGGCTTGGCAGTCGGACTTTTGCTCGCGCCCGTCGGGCTCCTCTACGACGACATCAACCGCACGCTCGATGTGGCGCTGGGCTTCGGTTTCCTCATCACTCCCGTGGTTTACCCGATTCCCAAAACCTGGCCCGTTTCGCTCATTTCCGAACTCAACCCGTTGGTTCCGTTGTTGCTTACGGGCAGACGATGGCTGCAGGGGTTCGAATTGCCTCCGTCGCCCGGTTTTTTTGCCGTCACCATCGCATCCTTCGCGGCGCTTTTGCTCGCGTGGGTTTTCTACCGGGCCGCCCGGCCCCACATTGTCGCGCGGCTCTGAACTTTCATGCGTCCTCTCCTTGATCGTCTTGCCAAGTCTTTCCGCAGTCGCCCGCGCTTTTCCACCGGAGGTGCTCCTTCCTTTGACTTTTCCTTCAGCAGTTCTCGACCTGATGTGCACGAGTTTTACCGCACGGCGCGCGCGCAGTCGCCTGTCTGCTTCGATGCGTCGCTGGGCGAGTGGTATGTGCTGTCATACGACGAAGCAGTCTGGGCGTTCAAAAATCCCCAGATCTTGTCCAGCAAGTATACGGAGTCATTCGATCCTTTGGTGGTGGGCAATGATCCGCCCGAGCACACGGCTTACCGCAAGATCCTCGGGCGCGCCATGGCGGGATGCGATGCCGCCATGGTCGAATCCTACACCGCGAACTGGATGCAGGCATTCCTGGAAAAGACGGCAGGAAACGGCGGGGCGTTCGAAGTGGTGGGAGATCTGGCTTGTCCTTTGCCCGAGCAGTTCACGGGGCACATGCTCGGACTAAGCAAACTTGAGACGGAGACCCTCATGGCGATGCGGCCGTCCAATCGCACGCAGCTCAACGAAAGCTGGCCGGACGTCACGGCCTATCTTTCGCAACTGGTCTCTGCCGCGAACGATCGTGATCCATCCACCGTTTTCGGTGCCCTGAAATCCTTGGGCGTTCCAGACGCGCTTTCGGACGACGAGATCACAGGCCTGCTCCGTCTCCTCTGGTTCGCCGGAACATCGACGAGCACGCATTTTCTGCCTTCGTTGATCCTTCTCATGCTGAAAAACTCGGACCTTGCGGAAAAGCTCTCCGCGGACAAAGCCCTCCTCGCGGGCTTCGTCAACGAGGCCTTGCGCATGGAAGGCCCCACGGGTGTTCTCCCGCGCAAGGCCCTGCAGGACTTCGAGTTGGCCGGCGTGAAGATCCCGGCCAATGCGATGGTGAAAATTTGCATTTTGGCGGCCAACAGCGATCCGTCGGTTTTTCCGCAGCCTCGGGAGTTCCGCTTCGACCGGACCGTGACCTCGGTTGCTTTCGGGCACGGGATCCATTTCTGCCTTGGTGCAATGATCGCCAAGACCATGGCGATCGGAGTCGCTTCCGCGCTGGCCTCGCGGCTTCCGGCCATGCGCGCGGATCAGCCGCTCGATGAAGTGCCTTACGAGCCGAGCGATGCCTTCCGCTCGATCAGACGTCTTCGTGTGCGCCTATGCTGACCGCGCCATCCAACGAAGACGCGGCGCTCCCCTCCCAAGCGGATTCGTCTCCACGCGTCGAAGTCGGCGGTCTCGGCAAAAAATTCGCGAAGAGCCTCGGGCAAACTTTGCGCTACGGCATCGCCGATATCGCCAGCGAGTTTTTGCTGGGGGATGGGAAGTCCGCGCGTTTGCGGCCCGGCGAATTTTGGGCGTTGGACGACATTTCGTTCCAAGTCCGCCCGGGCGAAGCGCTGGCGGTGATCGGGTGCAACGGATCGGGCAAAAGCACTTTGCTCAAGTTGCTTTACGGACTGATCAAGCCGGACGCGGGGGAAATAACGATCAACGGGCGGATGGCGGCGCTCATCGAACTCGGGGCGGGCTTTGATCCCGTTCTCTCCGGGGTCGAGAATGTTTACATCAACGCTTCCATCCTCGGGCTTCCGCGGGAGGAGGTGGACGAGCTTCTTCCTTCCATCGTCGAATTTTCCGGCCTGCGCGATTTTATGGAGACGCCGGTCAGGTTCTACAGCTCCGGGATGCGCTCGCGGCTGGCCTACTCGATCGGCAGGGGTCTCGCGCCGGATATCTTCCTCGTGGACGAAGTCCTCGCCGTGGGCGATTCCGATTTCCGCCAAAAGTGCCTGCGCCACATGCAGGGATTCGTGGAAGAAGGCGGCACGCTGGTCTTTGTTTCGCACGCGGCCAACCAAATCCAGATGCTCTGCACGCACGGCCTTGTCCTCGACCGGGGACGCAGCGTCTTCCGGGGTTCCGCTCTGGAGGCGCTCGATCACTATTACGAAAGCGATCTGCATCGGCCGTCGCCCGGCACCGGCGGAATCCACGCTGATAATTTCAGCCCGGCTCAAAACGCAAAATGCAGGATCGACTCCGTGACCGTTGCATCGGCCAGCGCCGGCGGCAACATCCGCACGGGCGAAGCCGTGGACATCGTGATCACCGCCGATTTTCGGGAAGAGTCCGAGGCATTCGCCGTCATCTCGATTCTCTCCCGCGACCTGCTCACGGTTGTCGCCTCGGAAGACAGCGGCGCGCCTGTTCCTTGCCGGCCGGGAAAGAATTACTTCCGTTTCACGGTGCCCGCTCTGCCCCTCATGCCCGGCTTGTTCCATATCCGCGCGGCAATTCGGGAGGGCTGCTCACGGATTCCCGTGGCCACTTTCGGAATCGAAAATTCTCCCGCGCGGTTTGTGGTGGCCGGCGAACCCACGCGCGCGAACGTTCGCGCACGCACGCTCGGCCAGCTGATCCGTCTCGAGGGAAGCTGGTCGTGAACTTTCGGCATGATTGCCAGAGATCCGTCCGCGCGGGATTGGAGTTTCTCGAGAAGTCCCAACTTCCCAGCGGGGAATTTTTAACTTTGGTCGGTCCGGGACCGGATTTATTGCAGGATGCAAAACACGATCCCTCGGTTTTTACCGCGGTCAACGTGGCAACATCGCTTATTGATATCGATGATCTAGGGGCGCGGCGCATCGTCCGGCACGCTGCAGACTTTCTCCTTACGGAAATGCAGCCCGGCGGCCTCTGGAAATTCTGGACAAAAGCGCACCCCGGAAGCCGGGGTATGCCGCCGGACGTCGATGACACGGCGTGCGCGGCCTCACTGCTTGGCGCGCTGGGCTACAGCATGCCCGACAACCGGCGGATGCTCTTGGCCAACCTCAACCGGCAAGGGCTATTCCGCACATGGATCACGCCCAGTAGCAAACATTTGCTCTTTCGGAAGGGCAGGGCGTTTCTGTCAGCTTCTTTATCCAGCCGGGCGGCGCGCCGCATTTTCTTCGAATGCGGCTCCGAAATACCGCGCAAAGACACGTTTGAATCGGTGGTCAATGCCAACGTCCTGCTGTATTTGGGCGATATCCGTGAGACTCTGCCGGTCGCGTCATGGCTTTCCGGTGTAGTCCGGAAAGGTGCTGCGAGCGGCACCGATCGTTACTACCAGAGCGACCTTGCTTTGTTTTATGCTTTGACCCGCGCGGTCGAAAGAGGCTGCGCATCCGTGCGCCCTTTGATGCCCCTGATCTCGGACCGGGTTTCGGGCATCGATTGGCGCGGACTTTCGTCCCTGTATTTGGCTCTTTGCATCCGCGTTCAAAGTTCCGTCGCGCCGGACTCGGCGAACCTCGATGAAAAAGTTTCTGCGCTTTTATCCGCACAGCTTGAGGATGGTGGATGGCCGGCATGCGCCTTCTACTACGACGGTTACGGGCGAGATCTGTGCTGGGGCTCGCGCGAGCTGACAACGGGCTTCTGCATCGAAGCACTGGAGCGATACGGGAAGCTGTAGAGCGGCTCGATCTTGAATATGGCACATCGTGATTCATGCGGGGTCCACTTTCTCTGTGTCGGAGCCCAGCGTTCCGGCACCTCTTGGCTGGCGTGGAATCTCAGAAAAAGCGCCGACTTTTGGATACCGCCATGCAAGGAGGTCCACTACTTCACGCGCTCCCCAGTGTATCCTTCACCGTCCCATCTTTCCTGCGATGGTATCGCGCGCAAATTCGCAGGAAGCAAGAACCTGGCGCTGGCCACGCGAGCAATAGCGCATGCCCACGAAGACATCATTCGCCGGTGCACCGAACGGTTCGGCGGATATGCCACGGGTTGGACAAGCCGGTTGGAGCACATGCTTGCGCGCGGCAACTGATCGCTGCCCGGCAGGGTGATCGGGCGCGAGCTTTACGCGCTTTGCTGGATCCGGGGCGGTCTTTTCCAATTGAACTTCATCAGCGGAAGATTCCTGCTTCGCCCGATCCCGAGAATTTCATCGAAAGTTTTTCCCTCCTCCACCAGGCCGTAAGGGGAGAGGATCGGCTTCGCCGGTCTGTAAGGCATCTCGTCGACGAGGTGTTTCCATTCGGGATCCCGGTGATATCCCCGGGAAAAAAGGCAGAGCATTACGCAGTAGGGATAACTGCGGAACAGAAGGCGGACGGCGGGATGGAACCAATGACGCGTCGATCGAGTGTCGCGGTCGAACCATTGGTGAAAAAGTTGCAGAAGTGCGCGTTGAAAGGGCGGAAGCTCCATCGCCTTTTCTCCGGGATAGCTACCGTTTGGCAAATAATCCTTGGACGCCCAATACCGCTCGAGTTGGTCGCGCCAAAGCTCGGCGAGCCGGCTGCTTCGCGACACGGCGAGGAACCAGTTGCTGACCATGACGAACGGTGCAGTATCCCGGAAGGCGAAGAGGCCTGCGTCCATGCAGTCGGGCAGCCAGTCGCTGAGCGGTTGCAGGCAAAAATTGGTGGCATCGGTCCAAACACCACCGACTTCAGAAAGCAGGCGCATGCGCAAAATCTCCGATTGCTTTTCAATGCGCAATGCCTTGAGCCGGTGCGGCGGGATAGCCGCGCGGCACAGATAGGGCTCGGCCTCGCGGGCGTCGAGCACGCGCAAACTCCAGGTGGGATTCATCTCCTGCCACGAATCAAAGCACTTCTGCACCAATGGTGGTGCGTTCTCCCTTCCTTGGCTCCAAAACGTCCATATGATCTTCGGCACGACACGCCGTGAAACATGCGGGGCTTTGCGCATTTCCGGATCAGCCAAGATCTTGTCCTGCAGAGCGGCCATTGCACGGGCCACTTCCAACGGAAGCCCCCGTCGATCCCCGTTAGGGTCCAAAGCCACTCCGGATTCGCGACTTAACCATGCGAGACTGGCCTCGCTGAATCTGTCAAGGTCCGCTTCGCGCCGGATCATTCCTTCCAGATGTGGTTTGTGGGACTCGTCTCGGACTGATTGCCCCAGTCTTTGCTCAATCCAAGACAAGTCTGCTTCATCAGCCTGCATGCGCTCTTGCATGAGCTCCGGGTGAAATCGGACCTTGGTGCCACGAAGACTCCGCATGTAAATGGCCAAACGGTGATTCCGGATGATGCCGGACGTATCGGAAAGAGGGCGGATCCCGCTCTGGTGAAAGGCACGGAGAAACTTGGCAGCTTCCAAGGAAAGTCCTGGATTGTAATTCTCGCTGCTGCCGGAAAATTCGCCGAGTCCTGCCTGCAGAAAAAAATCGCGCACGACACATCCCTGCGCAAAGGCACTGCGGTCGTATTTGAAAAGCTTCACCTTGTCCCGCCCCAGCAAAAGGTCGAACTTCTCGATGGCAAAGCGGTAGCATCCAGTGCCGAATGGAAAGAGATTCGTCGGCCAGTCGCCATATTTGACTGCCTGCTGGAAAAAGCTTTCGCACCAACTCTGGTAGTGGCGGACGTAGGCTATAGCCTCGAGGTTCACATCGAGATCCCGGAAAAGGCCGAGGCAATCAGCCAACTCCTCCTCCTGCAGGTGCGACAACGCTTCGGCGGAGAACACGAGCACATTGCCTGGAGAGGAATGCAAGGCGACCCGCAGTTCCTTTCTGGCTCGTAGCCTGTCTTGTTC